>NZ_DAMBUH010000065.1:10003-20243 GCF_032053605.1 Tianweitania sp. | reverse complement strand
ATCCACGCCCGAGGCGCCGCGCCGGCCCGACCGCCCGCGCAGCGAAAGCTATTACGACACCAAGAGCCAGGTCTTTTCCGCGCTGATCGACACGATCGACCTGTCGCAGCTGGCCAAGTTGGACCCCGAAACGGCGCGCGAGGAAATCCGCGACATCGTCAACGATATTATCGGCATCAAGAATTTCGCGATGTCGATTGCCGAGCAGGAAGAACTGCTCGAAGATATCTGCAACGACGTACTGGGTTACGGACCGCTCGAGCCGTTGCTGGCACGCGACGACATCGCCGACATCATGGTCAATGGCTCGCGGCAGGTGTTCATCGAAGTGAACGGCAAGGTCGAGCAGACCGGCATTCGCTTTCGCGATAACCAGCAGCTCCTCAATATCTGCCAGCGCATCGTGTCGCAGGTCGGCCGGCGCGTCGATGAAAGCTCGCCGATCTGCGATGCGCGTTTGCCGGACGGATCGCGTGTTAACGTCATTGCCCCGCCCTTGGCGATCGATGGCGCAGCCCTCACGATCCGAAAATTCAAGAAGGACAAGCTGACGCTCGACCAGCTGGTGCGCTTCGGTGCGATCTCGCCGGAAGGGGCGGAGGTCCTGAAGATCATCGGCCGGGTGCGCTGCAATGTCGTGATTTCCGGCGGTACGGGCTCCGGCAAGACGACGCTGTTGAACTGTCTGACCAACTATATCGACCGCGACGAGCGCGTCATCACCTGCGAAGATTCTGCCGAGTTGCAGCTGCAGCAGCCGCATGTGGTGCGCCTGGAAACGCGCCCGCCGAACCTCGAAGGCGAGGGCGAGGTAACGATGCGCGATCTCGTGAAGAACTGCCTGCGTATGCGGCCCGAACGCATCATCGTCGGCGAAGTGCGCGGACCGGAAGTGTTCGATCTGCTGCAGGCCATGAACACCGGCCATGACGGCTCGATGGGCACGATCCACTCCAACAGCCCGCGCGAATGCTTGAACCGCGTGGAATCCATGATCGCCATGGGCGGCTTTTCCCTGCCGCAAAAGACAGTGCGCGAGATCGTGGTCGGTTCCGTCGACATCATTATCCAGGCCGCGCGTTTGCGCGATGGCTCGCGCCGCATCACGCACATCACGGAAGTGGTGGGCATGGAAGGCGATGTGGTGATCACGCAGGACCTCGTGCTCTACAACATCAAGGGCGAGGACCAGAATGGCCGCCTGATCGGGGAGCATGTGTCGACCGGGATCGGACGCCCCGCCTTCTGGGATCGCGCCCGCTATTATGGCGAGGAAGCACGCCTGGCCGCAGCACTCGAAGCCATGGAAAAGCGGGCTGCATGATGTTCGGCGGGGCACGCAGATGAGCACATCGATCCTGCTTCTCGTGCTTCTGGCTGGCGTCAGCGCCGGCCTTGTCGCCTATGTCTTTTTGTTCGACCGCATTGCCGCGGAAAAGAAGGCCGGGCGCCGGCTGGAAACGGTGAAGGCAGCCGACACGTCGCGCGCCAACGTCAAGGCCACGCGCGATCGCGCCGCCGAAATCGCCAAGCGCCGCAAGTCGGTTCAGGACTCGCTGAAGGATCTCGAGGAAAAGCAGAAGATCCGGGACGCCAGTACCAGGAAGCCGCCGCTGAAGATCCAGATCCGCCAGGCCGGCATGACGGTGGCGATGGATCGCTTCTATCTTTATTCCGTGCTGAGCGGCCTCGGTCTGACGCTCGTCGCCTTCATCCTCGGCATGCCGATCTATCTTCTGCCAGGCGTGCTTCTGGCCGGCGCCGTGGGCTTGCCGCGCTGGTTCGTGTCCTTCAAGCGCAAACGGCGCGTGAAGGCTTTCTTGGCCGAGTTTCCCAATGCGCTGGACGTGATCGTGCGCGCCGTCAAATCCGGTCTGCCGCTGAATGACGGCATCCGGTTGATCGCGCATGAAAGCCGCGAGCCGGTGAAGACCGAGTTCCGCCGCATCGTGGAAGCGCAGCAGTTGGGCCTTTCCGTGCCGGAAGCGGCCATGCGCATGGGCGAAACCATGCCCTGCCCGGAAGCCAACTTCTTTGGCATCGTGATCCAGATCCAGAGCCAGGCCGGCGGCAACCTGTCGGAAGCGCTGGGCAACCTGTCGCGCGTGCTGCGCGACCGCAAGCGCATGAAGGACAAGGTCAACGCACTGTCGATGGAAGCCAAGGCCTCCGCCGCCATTATCGGCGCACTGCCCTTCATCGTGGCGATCCTCGTTTATCTTTCGAGCCCGGCTTACATCATGCCGCTTTTCACCACGAGCACGGGCAATCTGATCCTTGTCGTCTCCGGTATCTGGATGTCGATCGGCCTGTTCGTCATGCGCAGCATGATCAATTTCGAGGTCTGATCGCGATGATGGATGCGATCTATTCCGTGGTGGAAGATCCGGCCGTCGCCATGGCGGTGCTGGTATCGCTGGCGGTGTTTGCCACGATCTACACGGTGCTACCCGCCTTCAGCGGCGGTTCTTCGCTGAAGGTGCGGATGAAGACGGTGGCTCTGGAACGCGACGAGTTGCGTGCCAAGCAGCGTGCGCGCCTGGCGGCCGAGGCAGATCGTCGCCGCAAGGGCGGTGGTTTGCGCGAGGAACAATCGGTCGGCATGCGCGCGGTGGTGGACCGGCTCGATCTTCGCCGTGCCTTGGCGGATGAAAGCACGGTCAATTCCCTGCGCGTGGCCGGTTTTCGCGGCCAGAACCCGCTGACGCGCTTCCTTTTCTTCCGCCTGGTGCTGCCCTTTGTGGGCTTGGCGCTGGTGTTGTTTTACCTGCTGGTGATGGGCGGGCTGGCGGAGAAGCCGTTTTTCATCAAGGCCTTCGTTTGCGTGCTGGGCGCTTATGCCGGCTTCTATCTGCCGGTGCTTTACGTCACCAACCGCGCTTCCAAGCGCAAGGCCTCGATCCAGGCCGCTTGGCCGGATGCGCTCGATTTGATGCTGATCTGCGTGGAATCCGGCATGTCGATCGAGGCTGCCTTCCGCAAGGTGGCGGAAGAAATCGGCGCGCAGTCGGTCGAGCTGGCGGAAGAGTTTATCCTCACCAATGCCGAGCTGTCCTTCCTGCAGGAACGCCGGCAGGCCTATGAGAATCTCGGCGCACGCACGGGACTGGAAACCGTGAAGAGCGTGACGCAGGCGCTGATCCAGGCAGAGCGCTACGGCACGCCCGTGTCGTCGGCACTGCGCGTGTTGGCGCAGGAAAGCCGCGAGTTGCGCATGAACGCGGCCGAAAAGAAGGCCGCAGCCCTGCCGCCGAAGCTGACCGTACCGATGATCCTGTTCTTCCTGCCGGTGCTGTTTGCCGTGATCTTAGGGCCGGCGGGCATTCAGGTGTCGGAACGGTTTGGATCAGGCGAGGCCGCGCGGCCAGCTGAGTAGCAGTTCAGAGACTGCTGCCGACACGAAGACGAAGGATCGTCGTTCGTGCTATCAAAGCGATACTCGATCGAGAGTCACGACATGATAGCCTTTGTTCAAGTCATCATCGGAGTGGTGCTAGGCAGCCTCATTATCGCGCTGTGCTTCTTCATTGGCTTGAGATTGAAGAAGCCGCGGTTGCCGAAACCGCTCCCTGGATCAGCAGACCAAACCGTTTACGGATCAAGCGCCCCAACGTCCTTCGGGGATTAGAAGGGTGCATATCCGAGTACGGACGTCTTCGTTGCCAGGTCTATAAACCTGCCACTCCTTGCATCGGCCGCCGGAACCCCGTCGGGCCACCATACAGATACCCGATCCGCTCCACGGCGGCCGACAATGATTCACGGGTGACACACATCGTGTGGCCGCTGGCATGGATGATTTCATCGGGGCCGGTGACGATGGCGACGTGGCCTTTCCAGAAGACGAGGTCACCGCGCTTGAGGAGCGCCATGTCGGGGCCGGGCTGGACGCCTTCGCCTATTGTGCTGGCCTGCATGTCGGTGTCGCGCAGGGCATAAAGGCCGGCCATGCGCATGGATAGCTGCACGATGCCGGAACAGTCGATGCCGAAGCCGGAGGAGCCGCCCCAGAGATAGGGCGTGTTGATGAGGCTTTCGGCGACATCGACATAATCGAGCACCGCATAGGGCAGGGGCTGCAGGTGCTTGGTGATCAGCGCCTCGCCGTTTTCCAGCAGGGAATAGCCGGTGCCGCGCGTCTCGGCTTCGCCAGTGATATGAACGAGGCTGCCGATCGACAGGCTGCGGCGGCGAGGAAAGCGCAGGTCGGGGCCGGGATACACGAAGGTGCGCGGCGCGGTCACGACATGTGTGGGCTCTACCAGAACCGGCGCTAACGCTTCCGCCTGGACATAACCGACATAGCCATCCGCAGCCTGGATCCAGGCGAAGCCGTCGGCCTGGTCGAACACGCGCACGTCCTCGCCATGAAGGATCTGGGTGTCCATGCCGGCTTCGAGCGTGGGTTGCCGGAGAAGGTCGGCGACGGGAGCGACGATGCGGGCGGGCTGGCCTTCCACGTAATCGCGGGCTTCCACCTGGCCGCTGAGGCGGATGTCGGCGAGATCGTCGCGGAAGGCATGAAGGCGGCGATCGAGGGTGGTCATGTCGGTAAGTCCCGTGCTTTGGCAATGATGATGTCGCCGATCCCCTCGACGAACAATGAACCTTCAACGGTACGGCGTACGAGAACGTTGCGCCGGTCCGTTTCGTCGCGATGGCGCGACACGAGCTTCAGCGCGCCCATCGTGTCGAGTGCGCGCGTGATCACCGGCTTGGTGACGCTGAGCTTGGCGGCAAGCCCGCGGATCGTATGCGGCGGCGGATCGAGGTAGATGGTGAGCAGGATCGCCATCTGGCGCGTGGTGAGATCCGGCGCGTCATTGAGCACCTGCGCGAGCAAGGTGGAGCGCCACAATCCGAGTGCCTGTCCGGGACGCAAAGTAACCGGCATCGCCTAAGCGCTCGCATTCGTTTCGGATCCGTATCAAGCTAGATCAGGCTCGAAGCCTATGCAAGCGCCGGCTTGGGCGTCAGGCGCCGAACCGACGGGTCAGGAACCGCTCGAGCGCACGGATACCCTGCGCTTCGCCGCCGACCGGGCAGTGGGGGCGATCGGTTGGGTTCCAGCCATAGATGTCGAAATGTACCCAGCTATGGGCTTTCTCCACGAACTTGCGCAGGAACAACGCTGCCGTGACCGCGCCGGCCATGCCGTCGGCATTGACGTTGTTGGTGTCGGCGATCTTGGAAGCAAGGCGGGCGGCATAGGGCTTGTAGAGCGGCAGGCGCCAGAGCGGGTCGGCGCTAGCATCGGCTGCAGTCGCGATGTCGAAGGCAAGCGCGGTGTCTTCGGTAAAGAAGGGCGGCACATCGGGTCCGAGCGCCACGCGGGCGGCACCCGTCAGCGTCGCCATGTCGATCAGGAGGTCGGGGCTTTCCTCGTCGGCCAGCGCCAGGGCATCGGCCAGAACCAAGCGGCCTTCCGCATCGGTGTTGCCGACTTCCACCGTTATGCCCTTGCGGCTTTGCAGGACATCGCTCGGGCGGAAAGCGTTGCCTGCGATCGAGTTTTCAACGGCGGGGATCAGAACGCGCAGGCGAATGTCGAGCTTGGCTTCCATCAGCATGGAAGCGAGGCCCAGCACGTTGGCGGCGCCACCCATGTCCTTCTTCATGAGCAGCATGTTGCTGGCCGGCTTGATGTCGAGGCCGCCGGTGTCGAAGCACACGCCCTTGCCGACCAGCGTCACCTTGGGCGAACCGCTGCGGCCCCAGGTCAGGTCGATCAACCGCGGCGCCTGGTCGGAGGCACGGCCAACGGCATGGATCATCGGGAAATTGGCCTTGAGCAGGCCGTCACCCGATGTCACCTCGACCCTGGCTTTGAAGCGCGAAGCAAGGGCGCGGACGGCGTCTTCCAGCTGGGCCGGGCCCATGTCGTTGGTCGGTGTGTTGATGAGATCGCGTGCCAGAAACACGCCATCGGCAATGCGGCTCACATGCGCGGCATCGACATCGTCGCCGACGGCCACACGCAGCGCACGCGTCGGCTTCTTGCCGTAGCGCTCGAAGGAATAGCTACCCAGAACCGTGCCGAGCGCGGCGAGTGTCGCGTCACCGGGGACATCGGAAAAATACCAGTCGCCGGCAGGCAGAGCGCGGGCAAGTGCGCCACTGGACAGCGCGGTCAGCCCACCTTCATCAGAGGCGCCCATGCCGCAAAGCGCGCCGCCGAGCTGGCCACTGTCGGTCGGAAAGCAAAGAACGCGGCCGGCTTCGCCCGAAAACTCATGCAACTTTGCCCATTCGCGGGCTGCCGTCGGCCAAGCCGCGTCAGACCCGTTCTTCGCAACCAGATAGATCGGCAGTGCCTTGTCCGGGCGCTTGGAAAGAAGTTCAACGGGCATGACTCGAGTCCACTCTGATGTGCGTTCGGCTGAGGCTGTTCTAAGAGCGGGAAGGGCGGCTGTCGACCTCGGGCAGAACGCCAGTGAAAGCAAGGATGCTGTTTAACGCTCCGTTAGGGTTAACGGAATATTGCTGATGCGGCAGGGCAAGAGCAGGGGGCGCCGCAGATGTCCGTCAATCGTCAGACAGTGTTTACGGCCGAGCCTTTGCTCAAGGCCGGCTTGGCCCTGATGCTGGCAGCCGGCGTTGCGGCCTGTTCACAAACCAGCCGCGAAACGACGGGCTCGATCGCTCCCGCAGCCTCGGGCCGTTCGGTCGAGCAAATGTCGAGTGCGGAGTTGCAGGGTGTCGCGCAGCGGCTCGGCCAGTCCTACGCCAAGCAGCCAAGCGACAAGGCGACAGCGCTGCGCTACGCCGCGGTTCTGCAGATGAGCGGCAGCACCGATCAGGCGCTGGCGGTGATGCGCAAGTCGGCGATCGACCATCCCAAGGATCGCGACGTGCTGGCGGCCTACGGCAAGGCGTTGGCAGCCGACGGTCAGTTCGAGCCGGCCTTACAGGCGGTGCGCCGTGCGCAAACCCCGGAATATCCGGACTGGCGGCTGGTTTCCGCCGAAGCGGCGATCCTCGACCAGCTCGGCCAGAATGCAGAAGCGCGTAATCTTTATACGCGCGCCCTGGAGCTGAAGCCCGGTGAGCCGTCCGTTCTGTCGAACCTCGGAATGTCCTATGTGCTGACCGGCGATCTGAAGACGGCCGAAGCGACGATGCGCAAGGCCGCCGCCTCGCCGGGTGCCGACAGCCGCGTGCGCCAGAACCTGGCTCTGGTGGTGGGGCTGCAGGGGCGCTTTGCGGAAGCCGAGGCGATTGCCAGCCAGGAACTCTCGCCCGATCAGGCGCAGGCCAATGTCGCCTATCTCAGAGGCATGCTGGCGCAGCAGAATGCCTGGAACGACCTCAAGAAAGAAGACAAGGCGCGGAAGACCAACTGAGGTCCTGCCGCGCCTTGCAATAATGGAAATGCCGGAAGCGCCTCCTGAAGGCGCTTCTTTTTTGCCGGCTGGAAGCTGGGCTTAGAACTTCCAGGTCAGGCGGACGCCGGCCGATTCCAGACCATCATTCGAAGAACCGAGATTGGCGTTCGAGATGTGGTTGAGGAAGGCTTCGGCGCCGAGCTTTTCCGTGATGTCGACACCGGCCGTCGCCTGAAGGTGGAACAGGACGTTGGAGCCGAGATCGCGCTCGTCGCCTTCGTCATTGGTGCGCTTGGAATCGGTGTTGAGCGAGCCGCCCAGGCTGAAGCCGAGGTAGAAGCGCTGCGTCAGGTAGGCCTGCCAGTTCAAACCGGCATAAAGAACATGGATCGGATCGTCGGAGATCGCGATGTCGGTGCCGATGTAGGGACGCGGCGAACCGATGCCCTGCAGGAAGTCGAAGCTCGGAAACAGGAACTCGCCGTTGATCACGCCGCCGCTGAACGAGTCCGGCGTGAACGGGCCGGCATCATAAGCGCCGCCGCCAAGACGGACTTCGTATTTGTCGGCATTCTTGCCGATCTGGATGCCGCCAAGGAAGCCTGCTTCCTGTGCTGCAGCCGGGGCCGCGCCAAGCGCCAAAAGGGCGCCGAGCGCCAGCAAAGATTTCTTCATGTTCGACGTCCCGCCCGCCAATGATTCGACCGCGAAACTACGCCTGCTGGCTGGATTGGGAATTGCCATTCGTTAAGCTTTATCGCGCGAGCGGATCAGTGTTGCGCAACGGGCACAAAAAAGCCGGTACGCATATGCTGCATACCGGCTCGATACTTGTGTTGCAGACGTGCTGCGACGCTTAGCGGGCGCGGCGGCGCTCGCCGACCGGCTGGAACGCAACCTTGGCATGGTAGCCGCAATAGGGGCTCGCATCCTTGGCGTCGTTGCCGCAGAAGCTGAAATCTTCCGAAAGCGGATCGCCGTTCGGCCACTTGCAGGTGCGCTCGCTGAGTTCCACCAGATGCAAGCGGCGCGAGATCGGCACAACGACGTCGCTGGTCGGGCGAAGCTGCTGATGTGCCACCGGCTCGGCATCGAACTGCATCTGCAGCGCGTTTGCGCCGACCGAAGCCGTGATGATGCGCGGCGGCTGTGCGGTTGCAGGGCGAGCCGCAGCCGTGACCGTCCGCTGTACGGCGGTTGGGGTCGCAACCATCTTCTTTTTCGCGGCGGGAGCGGCCGTTGCGCGTCCTCGGCTGGAAAGCTTGAGGCGATGCACCTTACCGATCACGGCATTGCGGCTGACATTGCCGAGCTGTGCGGCAATCTGGCTGGCGCTCAGACCTTCGGCCCAAAGTTTCTTGAGGAGCTCGACCCGCTCGTCTGTCCAGTTCATGTTTCCACGCTCCGTTGACGGCACGGCAAGCCGAATCCGTCATCCTCCAGTCGCTTGAACTGGAGGATGTGCTACATATGCTCGGTGATAAGGTTCGCCGTACGAAATCTTGTTATCTCGTAAGCCGAACCTAGTGGTCGCGTGACTCCGTGACAAGAGTCCTGCGACGCCTGCGAATCAGTTTCTGCGGTTTTCCCCAGCTTGAACGTGGCCGCCGCAAGCTTCACGCAAGGGTAGACGGGCACCGCGCAAACCTGATGAGTCGCCGCGTGGACCAGCCTTTGGTCGCATGACTTCCCCGCCCTGGTTGCGTTGACTTCAAGGGTGAAAACACCAATATTGCCAGCAGAAGGCCGCCCCGAGGGCGGCTTTTTACTTTCTGCAGCATCAAGGGAAGCCAGGTTCGCCTGGCCCGCATCGCGCGGAGTTGAGACAATGACTGGATCGGCCACAGGATCGGCGCTTTACAACACGTTTGCACGGGCACCCCTCGCTTTCGAGCGAGGCGAGGGCACGTGGCTGATCACGGTGGATGGCGAGCGATATCTCGATTTTGCCGGTGGCATTGCGGTCAACTCGCTGGGCCATTCGCACCCCCACCTCGTGCAGGCGCTGACCGAACAGGCCGGCAAGCTCTGGCATACATCCAACCTTTATGAAGTGCCGGGTCAGGAAAAGCTCGGCCAACGCCTTGCCGCCGCGACCTTTGCCGACCGCGTCTTCTTCACCAATTCGGGTGCGGAAGCGCTGGAATGCGCGATCAAGACCGCGCGCCGTTATCATTATGCCAAGGGCAATGGCGCCAAGTTCCGCATCCTGACCTTTGAAGGTGCGTTCCACGGCCGCACCCTGGCAACGATCGCAGCCGGCGGACAGGCCAAATATATCGAGGGCTTCGGTCCCAAGGTCGACGGCTTCGATCAGGTGCCGTTCAACGACATCGCCGCGTTAAAAGCTGCGATCACGCCCGAAACGGCCGCGGTCCTGATCGAGCCCCTGCAGGGCGAGGGCGGCATCCGGCTGGCGCCGACAGCGTTCCTCAACGAGTTGCGCGCGATCTGCGACGAGCAGGATCTGCTGCTGATCTTCGACGAGGTCCAGACCGGCATCGGCCGCACCGGCAAGCTGTTCGCCTATGAGCGCAGCGGCGTGACCCCCGACATCATGGCGATCGCCAAGGGCATCGGCGGTGGCTTCCCCGTAGGCGCCTGTTTGGCCACGGAAGAAGCGGCATCCGGCATGGTGCCGGGCGTGCATGGCACGACCTTCGGCGGCAACCAGCTGGCAATGGCCGTGGGCAATGCCGTTCTCGATGTCGTGCTGGAAGACGGCTTCCTGGATGATGTCGTGCGCAAGGCCAATGTGATGAAGCAGGGTCTGGCCGAGATCGCCGATACCTATCCCGATGTCGTGGAAGATATCCGCGGTGACGGGCTGATGCTCGGGCTGAAATGCAAGATGCCGAACACCGTGGTGAATGCAAAACTGCGCGACGAGCATCTGTTGTCCGTGCCCGCCGGCG
>NZ_DAMBUH010000065.1:0-9993 GCF_032053605.1 Tianweitania sp. | reverse complement strand
GACAATGTGGTGCGCCTTCTTCCGCCGCTGACGCTGACCGACGAGGAGATCCGCGACGGCGTTGACCGCATCCGCAGGGCCGCGCAGGGCTTGAGCCAACAGGGTCTCGGCCAGGCGAATGGATCGGCAGCATGAGCGGCACCATGACTGTTCGCCATTTCACCGATCTGTCCTCCATGGCGCCGCAGCAGCTGCGCGCCATCATGGATGATGCCCATGCCCGCAAGTCCCGGCTGAAGGCCGGCGAGCGGTCAAAGCCTTTGGAAGGCAAGGCACTGGCGATGATCTTCGACAAGCCGTCGACCCGTACCCGCGTGTCGTTCGATGTCGGCATGCGCCAGCTCGGCGGCGAAACGATCATGCTGACGGGCACCGAAATGCAGCTGGGACGCTCGGAAACGATCGCCGACACCGCCAAGGTCCTGTCGCGCTATGTCGATGCGATCATGATCCGCACCACCGATCATGCCCGTTTGATCGAGCTGACGGAAAACGCGACCGTGCCGGTAATTAACGGCCTGACGGACGAAACGCATCCGTGTCAGATCATGGCCGATCTGATGACCTATGAGGAACATCGCGGACCGGTGAAGGATAAGCTGTTTGCCTGGACCGGCGACGGCAACAACGTGCTGCATTCCCTGATGGAAGCCTCCGCGCGTTTCGACTTCCGCTTGAACGTCGCGGTGCCGGAAGGCAGCGAGCCGGTGGAGCGTTTTACCGATTGGGCCAAGGCCAATGGCGGCCGCGTCACCTTCACCAGGACGGCGGAAGATGCGGTCGACGGCGCGGATTGCGTGGTGACCGACACCTGGGTGTCCATGGGCTTTGAGGATAAGGCGCGCGGTCACAACGTGTTCCTGCCTTATCAGGTCAACGAAAAGCTGATGGCGCGGGCGCGGCCCGAGGCCTTGTTCATGCACTGCCTGCCCGCTCACCGCGGCGAGGAAGTCACCGACGAGGTCATCGATGGGCCGCATTCCGTTGTTTTCGACGAAGCCGAAAACCGGCTGCACGCGCAAAAGGCCGTGCTGGCTTGGTGTCTGGCTGCTGAACAACCCGCTGCGATAAACGAGGCGACTGCTTTTGCCTGATACAAACCTGCGTTTGGGCGACTTCGGGGTCGCCGGCGACGACCATGTCGTGCCCTTCGAAGTGGCGCCGCTGGATGTGCGCGGCCGTACGGTCCAGCTCGGGCCGATGATCAACAGCATCCTGGAACGGCATGCTTACCCTGAGCCGGTGTCGCGCCTCTTGGCTGAAGCGATCGTGCTGACGGTTCTGATCGGCACCTCCTTGAAGTTCGAAGGCAAGTTCATTCTGCAAACGCGCACGGATGGGCCCGTCGATCTGCTCGTCGCCGATTTCGCCTCGCCGTCGTCGGTGCGCGGCTATGCTCGTTTCGATGCCGAGCGCGTTGAGGCGGCGATTGCGGATCAAGCGACCACCTCGGCCGAACTGCTGGGCAATGGTGTTCTGGCGCTGACCATCGATCAAGGTGCGCACACTCAGCGTTATCAAGGCATCGTGCAGTTGGAAGCGACCTCCTTCGAGGACGTTGCGCGCATCTATTTCCGGCAGTCCGAGCAGATCCCGACCGAAGTGCGTTTGGCGGTAGCCAAGCAGATCGTGCCGGGTGAGGGCGGGGCCAAGGAGCTTTGGCGTGCCGGCGGCATGCTGGCGCAGTTCCTGCCGCGTGCGCCGGAGCGGTTGCAGGTGCGCGATCTGCCCGGCGGCGACGATCCCAACGAAGACATCGCCGATGGCCCGGAAGACAATGCCTGGCTGGAACTGGTCGCCTTGATGGACACGATCGAGCCGGACGAGCTGTTCGACCCGACCGTTGGCGCCGAGCGGTTGTTGTACCGGTTGTTCAACGAGCATGGCGTGCGCGTGTTTGACAGCGTCGAAGTCAAGGACGACTGCTCCTGCTCGCGCGACAAGATCCGCGGCATCCTGGAAGGGTTTTCGGCCGAAGAGATCACCGAAACCACCGAAGCCGATGGCCAGATCCATGTGAGCTGCGAGTTCTGCTCGACGCGATACAGCTTCGATCCCGCCGAGTTCCGGGTCAGGCACTGATCCAAGCGGCTCAGGTCCTTAGTTCACGACGCGCGGCGTAGCCTGCGGCGCGTCGAGCGAGAAGGCGGGAATGTCGACGCTGAACACGGCGCCGTCGCGGCCTTGCATGTCGTAGCGCCCGACCATGAAGCCTGATGGTGTGCTGAGCGGGCAGCCTGACGTGTATTGAAAACTATCCCCGGGTTCGAGCTCCGGCTGCTCGCCGACAACACCTTCGCCGTCGACGATCTCCACCTTGCCGCGCGCATCGGTGATCTGCCAATGGCGGGCAACAAGGGTCACCGCCTGGTCCGACTTGTTGGCGATCGTGATGCGGTAGGCCCAGAGATAGTGGCTATCGTCTGGATCGGAGCGGTCCTCGAGATAGAACGGCTCGGCGGTGACTTCGATGTCATAGGTGGTGGCGCGATACATGGTCACTCAGTTCCCGTCTTCCCGCCCGGTTGCAGCTTTGCTGTCTCAACAAGCGCAGTCAAGCCACACTGTTCCGCCGCTCGGACAGGCTTGATGGCTGGCGCTGGCGCGGATAGCGCGGGCAACTCCTCGCCTCCACATGCATGCTTCTCGCCAGAACGATGTTTCAGTCGTAGTCTCCTTTTGGGAGGACTAAAATGATGACGGAGGAAGATTTCCGCGCTTTGGCGCTTTCCATGCCGCAGGCCGTTGAAGACAGCCATTTCGACGTGGCCGACTTCAGGGTCGGCGGGCATATTTTCGCGACCTTTCGCACACAGGACGGCCGCGCTGTGGTGAAGCTTTCGCCGGAAGAGCAGATCCTGTTTCGCGAACAGGCGGAGGCGCTGTTCACGCCCGTCCCCGGAAGCTGGGGCGAAAAAGGCTGGACGATGATCGCGCTGGAGAAGATCGAGCCCGACCTGCTCCGCCAGGCCATGCACCTGGCTTGGCGGAGCGTGGCGCCGAGAGCGCTGCTTTAGATCCGAACCTTCAGATCTTCGACAAAGCCTGATCGAAGTCGGCGATCAGATCGTCGGTGTCCTCCAGGCCGGTGGAGAAGCGCAACGTGCCTTCGCCGATGCCGCCTTCCGCGCGCGCTTCCGGCGTCAGGTTCTTGTGGGTGGTGGTTGCCGGATGGGTGATCAGGCTCTTTGCATCGCCGAGATTGTTGGAGATCAAAACGATATCCAGCGCGTTGGCGACACCGAAAGCCGCTGCCTTGTCTTTCAGCTCGAAGCAGATCAGCGTGGAGCCGCCGGTCATCTGCCGCGCGATGATCTCGGCCTGCGGATGGTCCTTGCGGCCGGGATAGATGACCTTCGAAACCTTGGGATGATCGGCCAGGAAGTCTGCGATCTTAGCCGCGCTTTCCGTCTGCTGCTTGACGCGAAGCGGCAGTGTTTCCAAGCCCTTCAGCAGGGTCCAGGCATTGAACGGCGACAGGCTCGGGCCGGTGTGGCGGAAATAATCCTGCAGCTTTTCTTCGATCCACTCCTTGTCCGACAAGATGACGCCGCCGAGGCAGCGGCCCTGTCCGTCGATATGCTTGGTGGCGGAATAAACCACGACATGCGCGCCGAGTTCGAGCGGCTTCTGCTGCAAGGGCGTGGCGAAGACGTTGTCGACCACGAGGCGCGCATTGATGCTGTTCGCGATCTTGGCGACAGCCGCGATATCCACGACCTCAAGCGTCGGGTTGGTCGGGCTTTCCAGGAAGAACAGTTTGGTGTTGGGGCGCACGGCCTGTTCCCAGGCCTGCAGATCGCGGCCATCGACCAGCGTGGACTCGATGCCATAACGCGGCATCAGGGTTTCGATGATCCAGCGGCAGGACCCGAAAAGCGCGCGCGCAGCGACGACATGGTCGCCGGCCTTGAGGCTGCAAAGAAGGGCGGCGGCAACGGCGGCCATGCCGGATGCGGTGGCTCGGGCTTCTTCCGCACCTTCCAGCGCGCACATGCGCTTTTCGAAGATGTCGTTGGTGGGGTTGGCATAGCGCGAATAGATGAAGCCGGGTTCTTCGCCCTTGAAGCGCGCTTCCGCCTGCTCGGCCGTGTCGTAAACGAAGCCCTGGGTGAGGTGGATCGCCTCCGACATTTCACCGAAGTTCGATCGCAGCGCGCCTGCGTGGACGAGGGTGGTGGCGGGTTTCCAGTTGCGCGTATCAAAGCTCATCATCATGTCCCAAAACTGAAAGACCGGCACAAAAAAACCGGCCGCGACGTCGCAACCGGTCCAAAAGGCTCAACGCCCGCGGTCCTTTAGCGACTTGTTTAACGTGGCTGCAAGCCGACCGGCAAATCACCACGGGATAAGGTCCTTTAGACCCGCGCGAATGCTTGCGTCAACCTTGCGCTTTGCCCATCCTCGCGCACGCGTAGGAGTAGGCTCAGGTTGCGTACAGGCATTCTTCCCGATCGAAACATAGCGGCGCTTTTTCAAAGCGGCGCGCTGACGACTGGCCGTCCGCTCGACACCGACCAGATCCAGCCGGCGAGCCTCGATTTGCGCCTAGGTGCAAAAGCTTACCGCGTGCGTGCGAGCTTTCTGCCGGGCCAAGCGAGCACGGTCGAAGCCAAGCTCGACCGCCTGAAGCTGCACGAGATCGACCTCAGCGCCGGCGCGGTGCTGGAAACCGGCTGCGTTTACATCGTGCCGCTGCTGGAGGCGCTTGCGCTGCCGAGCGAGATCGCGGCCTCCGCCAATCCGAAAAGCTCGACCGGCCGGCTCGACATCTTTACGCGTGTGATGACGGATCACGGCCAGGAATTCGACAAGATCCCGGCCGGCTATCGCGGCCCGCTCTATCTCGAAGTCTCCCCGCGTACCTTCCCGATCGTGGTGCGCACCGGCTCGAGACTGTCGCAGATCCGCTTCCGCACGGGCTCGGCGATGCTGGACGGCGCAGCGCTGCTCGATCTGCATGAGCGCGAAACGCTGGTCGCATCCGAACAGCCCAACATTTCCGGCAACGGTATCGCGCTGTCGATCGACCTCAAGGGAGCCGGTGGTGGCGTGATCGGCTATCGCGGCAAGCATCACACCGGCGTGGTGGATGTTGATAAGCGCGCAGCTCAAGACGCAGCCGACTTCTGGGAGCCGCTGACGGATCGCGGCCAGGGCGAGCTGATCCTCGATCCCGACGAGTTTTATATCCTGGTTTCGCGCGAAGCCGTGCATGTTCCGCCCGATTTTGCGGCGGAAATGACCCCTTTCGACCCGCTGGTAGGGGAATTTCGGGTCCATTATGCCGGTTTTTTCGACCCCGGCTTCGGCCATTCGCAGGCTGGCGGTACGGGAAGCCGTGCCGTGCTGGAAGTGCGCAGCCACGAAGTGCCGTTCATTCTCGAACACGGCCAGATCGTCGGCCGTCTAGTATACGAGCATATGCAGGGGCGGCCCGATGCGCTTTATGGCGCGGACCTCCAGTCGAACTACCAGGCGCAGGGCCTGAAGCTGTCCAAGCATTTCCGTTGATACGAGGCGTGGCGCTGATCGAACACAGCGCTCTGAACAGAGTGTGATCGCACTGCGGCAGCATTAGCTGTAACTGATCTGAGCGCGGCGCGTTGATGCATCAACAAAGGCTGCCTGATCGGAGAACGGATGTATTATATCGCGCTGGCGACGGACTATGACGGAACGCTTGCCACCCATGGCAAGGTTTCTGCCGAAACGTTGGCGGCGCTGAAGCGGTTCAAGGAAAGCGGGCGCAAGCTCATCCTCGTCACCGGCCGTGAGCTGCCGGACCTGAAGGAATGTTTCCCCGAGTTCAAGCTGTTCGACAAGATCGTCGCCGAGAATGGCGCGCTGATCTACACGCCCGCCAGCGAAGAAGAGCGCGTGATCGCCACGCCGCCGCCGCCGGCTTTTATCGAAGCGCTTAAGGAACGCGGCGTGGATCGCATGTCAGTGGGGCGCGCCATCGTCGCGACCTGGGAGCCGCATCAGAATACGGCACTGGACCTCATCCGCGAACAGGGCCTGGAACTCGAAATCATCTTCAACAAGAGCGCCGTGATGATCCTGCAAAGCGGGGTCAACAAGGCGACGGGCCTCGATGCCGCGCTCGATGATCTCGGCTTTTCCGCACACAACGTCATCGGCATTGGTGATGCCGAGAACGACCATGCGCTGCTGCGCCGCTGCGGGCTTGGGGTCGCGGTAGCCAACGCCATTCCGGCCCTGAAAGAAACGGCCGACCTCGTGATGCGCTCGGAGCGAGGGCGCGCGGTCGAGAACCTGATCGACCGCGTGCTGAAGAAGGGCGGCGAGGAACCGCTGGTTCAGAAGCAGGCGGTTGCCGTTGGCTGCAACGACGATGATACGCCTGTCGAGCTTTGGCCGACAGACACGGTGCTGATCGCCGGCACGTCCGGCATCGGCAAGTCCACGCTGGCGACGGCACTGACTGAACGCTTCGTGGAAAAGGATTTCCAGTTCTGCGTGTTCGACCCGGAAGGCGATTATGACGGGCTGGAACATGCGGTCGTGGTCGGCGATGGCGAGGCTGCACCGACCAAGGAACAGGCCCTGCAGCTGCTGGAACAGAGCCGCACCAACATCGTGGTGAGCACGCTTGCGCTCGGCCTGGATGAGCGTCCGCCCTTCTTCACCGACTTCCTGCCTGAACTCGGCCGGCTGCGCTCGCGCTGCGCCCGACCGCATTGGCTGATCGTCGATGAAACGCATCACCTTATGCCGAAGCGCCGCGAAGACACGCCGCTGGTGCTGTCGGTGCGTTTTCCGGGCATGATCATGATCACCGTGCATCCGGATTCCGTGTCGGCTGATGCGCTGAAGCTCGCGACGGCGGTGATCGCGCTGGGGCCGGAAGGCGACAAGGTCATCAAGAAATTCTGCGCCATGACCGGCCGCGACATGCCCGCAGGCGTGAAGCCGGCATCGGATGAGCAGGTACTGTTCTGGCGTCCTGACGGCGAGGACGCGCCGCGCCCGATCACGCCGATCAAGCCGCTGCAATCGCGCAAGCGCCATTCGCGTAAATATGCGGTCGGCACGCTCAACGAGCAGGGCAGCTTCTATTTCCGCGGCCCAGGCGACAAGATGAACCTGCGCATCCAGAATCTCATGATCTTCGTCCAGGTCGCGGAAGGGATCGACGAGGAAACCTGGCTGCACCATCTGCGCGCCGGCGACTTTTCGACCTGGTTCAAGAAGCAGCTGCGCGACGACGAGATGGCGGAAGAAGCGCGCGCCATCGAGCAGGATGACAGCTTGTCGCCAGATGATACGCGCAAGGGCATCATCGAAGCCGTGCGCCGCCGTTACACCGCGCCGGATGCCGCACCGGAATGAGGAAAGGCCACTCGATCGGTTCGCTGCCCTGACAAGGGCCGGCCTGCTTCCTATGTAAGGCTGCAATCCCAAGCAGAAGGAAGCGTACCATGCCCGAACTCGACGCGGCTAAGTCCGGCCAATTCTCCATCGGCGGTTCCATCACCGTCAACCGTCTCGGCTTCGGCGCCATGCGGATCACCGGCCCCGGCATCTGGGGTCCGCCCGAAGATCGCGAAGAAAGCATCCGCACGCTGAAGCGGGTGCCCGAACTCGGCATCAACCTCATCGACACCGCTAACTCCTACGGTCCGGACGTGTCGGAAGAGCTGATCCGCGAAGCGCTGCATCCCTATGGCAGCGACATGCTGATCGCCACTAAGGGCGGCTTGACTCGCGAAGGCCCGAATATCTGGACGCCAAAGGGCAATCCCGAGCACCTCATCGAAGAAGCCAAGAAGAGCCTGAAGAAGCTCGGCGTCGAGCAGATCGACCTTTGGCAACTGCACCGCATCGACTCAGATGTCGATCGCAGTGAGCAGTTCGATGCCATCAAGTCGCTGATCGACCAGGGCATCATCCGCTATGCCGGTCTGAGCGAAGTGTCGGTGGAAGACATCGATGCGGCATCGAAGGTGTTTCCGGTAGCGACCGTGCAGAACCGCTACAATCTGGTGGCGCGCGGCAGCGAGGATGTTCTCGATTATTGCGAGGCCAACAAGATCGGCTTCATCCCCTGGGCGCCGCTGGCGTCAGGCGACCTCGCGGTTGAAGGCAGCATCCTCGACACCATCGCACGCGAGCATGGGGCTTCACCGAGCCAGATCGCGCTCGCCTGGATCCTGAAGCGCTCGCCGGTGATGCTGCCGATCCCCGGCACGTCGAAGGTCAAGCATCTTGAGGAGAATGTCGCCGGTGCGGCCATTTCCCTGACTGAAGGCGAGTTCGATGCGCTAGATGAGGAAGGCCGTAAAGGTTGATTTCCGCTTTCCAGGTCGCGATAACCGAATTGGATTTGCGACCTGGAGGCTGTTCTGAGAACGTTTATGGTGATCGGCGGCGGAGCCAGTGGTGTTCTGGCCGCCGTCCAGCTTCTATCGCGGCCGCAGATTGAAAAAGTCGTCCTGTTTGAACGCGGCGACCTTGCCGCCGGCATTGCTTACGGTACGGAGCATCCAGGCCACCTCCTGAATGTTCGCGCTGAGCGTATGAGCGCATTCCCCGATCAACCCAGCCACTTCCAGGATTGGATCGGCCATGTCGACCAATGGAAACCGGAAGGCGGCTGGACGGGACACTCCTATGTGCCGCGCCGTCTGTACTGCGATTATCTCCAGAGCCTCATCGCGCCTTTTCTGAACACGCCTCGCCTTGAATGGGTGCGCAGTGATGTCGCGACGCTCGATGAGGACGGTGGCGGCGTTTCGGCCGTGACCAAGGATGGCGCGCGATATACTGCCGAAGCGGCGATCCTTGCCACCGGTAACGAAGCGCCTTCGTTGCCTGATGTACCTTGGCGGCACGTCGGCTGGTCCAACGCACCGATCCCATCTTTGTCCGATGATGCGCCCATCGCCATCGTCGGCACCGGCCTGTCCATGGTGGACGCCGTGGTGTCGCTCCTTGATCGCGGCCACAAGGGGCCGATCACCGCCATTTCGCGCCGCGGCCTGCTTCCGCAGCCGCATCGCTCTGTGGAGCCAATGGAGTTGAGCGCGGCAGACGTGCCCAAACAGACCGATCTGATCGGCATGGTCCGCTGGCTGCGAAAGCGTGTGCTTCAGAAACAGGCCGAAGGTTTTGATTGGCGCGGGGTGGTGGATAGCCTTCGGCCCCACACGCAGGCGCTGTGGCAAGGTCTTTCCGATAAGGACCACCAGCGCTTCCTGCGCCACGTTCGTCCCTTCTGGGATGTTCATCGCCACCGCATGGCGCCGCAGATCTATGCGCGTTTGGCGGCCGCACAGGCGGACGGCCAATTGCGCATCATCAGCGCCCGCGTGGCTGCGGTGGAAGGCAACGGCGAAGGCGCTGTCGTGACGATCGAGAAGCGGGGCACCCACCAGGAACAGCGCATCGAGGCGCGTCTGGTGATCGAATGCCGTGGCGCTAGCGGCGATCTCGCCAGGACCCACAACCCGCTGCTGGCCGAACTACGCGACGCGGCCATCCTTCATCGCGACCCTCTCGGCCTTGGCATCCATGTCACGCCGGAAGGCGCGACGATCCGTGGCGATGGCTCCGTTTCCGATAGGCTTTTTGCTGTGGGACCGATCACGGCGGGGTGCTTCTGGGAGATCATCGCCATTCCCGATATTCGCGGCCAGGTCGCCGATCTGGCGCAGCGGCTGGCCGGCGATGCGCAACCGATGGATGGTGCTTGTCCAGACTGCTGAACACAGGCTAAGCTCTGTTGCCGGTTGGGAGGAGACCGCCGGCAACAGGCATGACAATCGGAGTTGAACGGAAGCAGTAGGGCATTCGCAGGCAACGGGAGGAGACCGTGGTCGGAACACACATCGCGCAACACAAGAACCGCGTGCAGGCGGCGATCGCTTCCAACGAAGCGGCGCGCTCGGCGCTGGTCGCATCATGGCAGCGCTCGCTGGCCTTGCATCATCTTGATCCCGCAGCCTCCGCACCGCCGCAACGGCTGAC
>NZ_DAMBUH010000064.1:320-20354 GCF_032053605.1 Tianweitania sp. | reverse complement strand
CGACAGGCGCGTGCGCGGCCTGGTCGGCGCGGGTGGCTTCGGCTTCTTCCGCGGCCGAACCGACCGACGAGAACTCGCCCGTCGCCGTCCAGGCGGCAAAGCCGATCAGAACCGCGATCGCGGCCAGCTTGTGGAACCTCAACTTCGCCATACCGTGTCCGAAATGCTGCGGGCAGTCTCATGGGCGGTGCCGCATCTGCCGCCGGATATTCAAGGACGTTGCGGCCCGATCTACGCCGACAGCAGCAAAAACTGCTTCATTGGCCGCGCCGGACGCTCAATATCCGAGTTCTGGTCTGCAAAGAAGGCGGAATGATTGCAGTCTTCATCATTGGCTGAGCTTATGATGAATCCCCCGATGCTTGCATTCCGCCATCCGCTTACTGCGCGGTCCAGCCGCCATCCACGGAGATGGTGGTGCCGGTAATCTGCGCAGCGGCATCCGAACACAGAAACACAGCCGTGCCCCCGATCTGTTCGACGGTCACGAACTGCTTGCTCGGCTGCTTCTGCAAAACGATGTCGCGCACGACCTCTTCCTTGCGAAGATGCGAATGGGTCGCTGCCAAGTCGTCGATCTGCTTTTCGACCAGCGGCGTGCGCACGAAGCCGGGGCAGATCGCGTTGCAGGTGATGCCGCTGCCGGCAAGCTCCAGCGCCACCGTTTTGGTGAAGCCGACAATGCCATGCTTGGCCGCCACATAGGCCGACTTGAAGGGCGACGCACGCAGCCCATGCGCCGAAGCGATGTTGACGATGCGCCCCTCGCCCGCCGCCTTCATCAGCGGAATGGCTTTAGCCGATGTGTGGAAGGCGGACGACAGGTTGATCGCGATGATCGCATCCCAGCACTCTTCCGGAAACTCTTCGACTGGCGCCACGAACTGGATCCCGGCATTGTTCACCAGCACGTCCAGCCGCCCGAAAGCCTGATGCGCGCGGTCCACCAGCGCCCGGCACTCCGCGGGCTTCGACATGTCAGCAGCCAGATAGATCACGCGCACGCCCGCTTGCTGTGCGATCTCCTCGGCCAGCGCATGATCCTCCGCGCGGTCGGTGAAGGAGTTCAGCGCGATGTCATAGCCGGCCGCTGCCAGCTGACGCGCGATCGCCAGCCCTATTCCCGAATTCGATCCCGTCACGAGTGCGGCCTTGACCATGCTTTTTCCTCCCAAGCTGAAAGTGTTTTCAGTGAGCAACCATGCTGCGATGATCCGCGCCGCCCCGCAATCCCTTGCGGCAAAGGGCGCACAGCGTCGCGGCTTCTAACAATCACGTGACCTTTGCAGGGTGAAACAGGCCTTGTTCTTGACTTTCTAAACCATCATATTCCGCAAAGGCATGCTGGACGTCTCGCCAGCGGCGCCTCGGTTGATCCGCAACCGGACCCCGACGAGACAGAAGCAATAGAGGAAACAATGGCTGATATGCGTAATTATCAGACCCGCCCTGCCGGTTACGGTACGCAGGCCGATGCCGGTATCGACCAGGGTCTGCGCAGCTACATGCTGCGCGTTTACAATCTCATGGCACTGGGTCTTGCCATCACCGGCGTCGCCGCTTTGGCGATGGTGATGCTGACCACGACCAATGATCCGTCGCTGGCTGCGGCAACCCTGCCGAACGGCAAGATGCTGACCTCGCTTGGCGTCGCCGTTTATGGTTCGCCGCTGCGCTGGGTCGTGATGCTGGCACCGCTTGCCGTCGTGTTCTTCCTGTCGTTCCGCATCGACAAGATGTCGACCGGTGCGGCACAGGCGACCTTCTGGGGCTATGCGGCTCTGGTCGGCGTTTCTCTGTCCTCGATCTTCCTGGTCTACACGACCGGCAGCATCGTCCAGACCTTTTTCATCACGGCTGCCTCGTTCGGCGCGCTGTCGCTGTTCGGCTACACCACCAAGCGTGACCTCAGCGGCATGGGCTCGTTCCTGTTCATGGGCCTGATCGGCCTGATGATCGCGATGGTCGTCAACATCTTCCTGGGTTCGGGTATGCTGCAGTTCGTCATTTCGGCGGCTGGCGTCCTGATCTTTGCAGGCCTCACCGCCTATGACACCCAGCAGATCAAGGAAATGTACTGGGAAGGCGACGACACGCTGGTTGCCGGTCGCAAGGCGATCATGGGCGCGCTGCGTCTCTACCTCGACTTCATCAACATGTTCACGTTCCTGCTGCAGTTCATGGGCAACCGCGACTAAGCAGAAGCGAACATCGATCTTGAGAAGCCCCGGCATTGCCGGGGCTTTTCGTTTTATGGAGCGTCCGGAGGTTCTTTTTGCAGCAAACTGCTGAATGTGAGAACATCTTGCCTGTCGCGATGGCAAAATGAAGCGTAGGTCTGGGAGCAATCGTCCTGGCCCTGCGTTTTTAATGCCCGCGCGCGGACTGCTGGAGTTACCTCACATGCCCGTTTCTCATCACGCTTCAGGCGCGGCCCGCCCGGTCGTCGCCAAACCGTTCTATGCAAGCTTCGGCTTCCAGGTCATCGCCGCCATGGTGATCGGCATCCTGCTCGGCCTCCTTGCCCGCAACATGGGCAACAATCCGGCCGGCGATCCGAACTGGCTGGCGCAGACCCTGTCGACCATCGGCTCGATCTTCGTGCAACTGCTGCGCGCGCTCGTCCCGCCGTTGATCTTCACGGCAATCGTCGCCTCGATCAGCAATCTGCGCCAGTTGTCCAATGCGGCAGCGCTGGTCTGGCAAACACTGCTCTGGTTCGCCATCACGGCGCTGATTGCCGTGGTGATCGGCATTGCGCTCGGCCTCATCATCCAGCCCGGCCTCAACACGCAGATCGCCGCTGAAGCCGCCAAGGCTCCGTCTTCCACCGGTTCGTGGATCGACTTCCTCAAGGGCTTGGTTCCCGCCAACATCCTCGGCCTTCAGGCCTCCACCAAGATCACGGATGGCAGCGCCACCACGTCGCTGAACTTCAACGTGTTGCAGATCCTGGTCGTCTCGATCGCCGTCGGCGTTGCGGCGCTGAAAGTCGGCGATGCCGCCGAACCCTTCCTGGCCTTCAACCGCTCGCTGCTGGCGCTCACCCGCAAGATCCTGTGGTGGGTGATCCGTCTGACCCCGATCGGCACGATCGGCCTGCTCGGCAATGCGGTCGCGCAATATGGCTGGCAGACCCTGTCGCAGCTCGGCTGGTTCTCGGGCGCCGTTTATATCGGCCTCGCGATCGTGCTGTTCGTGGTTTACCCGGTGATCCTGACCCTGCACGGCCTGTCGCCGGCCCGCTTCTTTGCCGGTGCGTGGCCCGCCATTCAGCTGGCTTTCGTGTCGCGCTCCTCGATCGGCACCCTGCCGGTTACCGAAGCCGTCACAGAAAAGAGCCTGGGCGTGCCGCGCGAATATTCGGCCTTCGCGGTTCCGCTCGGCGCAACCACCAAGATGGACGGCTGCGCCGCGATCTATCCGGCCATCGCCGCGATCTTCGTTGCGCAGTTCTACGGCGTGCCGCTTTCGATCCAGGACTATTTCCTGATCGTCTTCGTGTCGGTGATCGGATCGGCCGCAACCGCCGGCCTGACCGGTGCGGTGGTGATGCTGACGCTGACGCTCTCCACGCTCGGCCTGCCGCTTGCCGGCGTCGGCCTGCTTTTGGCGGTCGATCCGATCCTCGACATGGGCCGCACCGCCGTCAACGTCGCCGGCCAGGCGCTGATCCCCACCATCGTGTCGAAGCGCGCCGGAATCCTCAACCAGGCGCAATATGACAATGCCGGTGGTATTGACGCGCTGGACACGGATGCGGCACCACAGCCGGCGTAAGATCTTCGGGACGGCCGTTCATCGCGGCCGTCCCGGCTTCTACGCTGGGAGGGGACCATCGTTGCACAGCCTGAAACCACCATCCGCCCACTAACGGCGGCGGATGTCGACGCCTACCGCGCGCTTCGCCTGGAAGCGCTCAATGACAGCCCGGAAGCCTTCAGCGCCAGTCCGGTCGATGAATCGACCCTGCGCGACGAAGACATGGCCGCACGCTGCGCACCTGCACTGCCCGGCCTCACGCTCGGCGCCTTCCAAAATGAAACCCTGATCGGCATGGCCGCTTACATCCCGAATGGGGGTATGAAGACGCGCCACAAGGCCAAGATGGTCAGCGTTTATCTCAAGCCGGATTGGCGCAAGAGCGGCCTCGGCAGGGCCTTGGTCGAAGGCATCATCGCCCATGCGCGCGAGCAGCAGGTCATCCTGCAATGCAATGCCACCATGCACAACCTCCCCGCCCGCCGGCTTTACCATGCACTCGGCTTCGTGCCCTTCGGCGTGGAACGCGACGCCATGGTGATCGACGGCCAAGGTTTCGATGAAGAATTGCTGATGTTGGATTTGCGGCAGGAGGCTTCGGCGCAGTAAAAAGCTGATGCGCGGAAATGCCCGGACCAGCGGCGAGCATAAGAAACAAAGTTTGCGTTGAGTGCGGAAATTCCGTATAGATCGAGTCATGGCGGCGGATAGGTTCGATCCCATCAAGGACGCGGGTAATCGTGAGAAGCACAACCTGCCGCTCGCTTTCGGCGACAGGATTTTCGAAGACGTTGACCACCTGCTTATCCCTTCGGTCCGTGAGATCGACGGCGAGGAGCGCTTCAAGGTGATTGGAGTTGTCGGAGAGAAGCTGTTCACCGGCGTCTTTGTCTGGCGGGGAGACCTTCCTCGCTTCATCTCGGTGAGAAGGAGCAACAAGGGTGAAGAAAGAGCCTATAACGCTTAAGGCTGAGCCGACCGACGCTGAAGATTTCGACGTAACAGCCGAGGCGTTGGAGCGAGGCCAGCGTGCCCGCTTGATCCGCACAACAAGGACGGGGCTTGGCCTGTCACAGTCTGAGTTCGCCAATCGCTTCCGGGTTCCGGTCGGTACGCTGCGCGATTGGGAGCAGGCGCGAACAACCGCGCCGGATTTCGCTATCGCCTATGTGCGCGTGATCGGCCAACATCCGGACATGGTGGCGAAGGCAGTCGCATAGCTGCTTTGGACAGAGCATAGTTCCCAGTGGAAAAGAGACGACAGTCTCGTCTTTAACGAAGCAACGGAAATGCCGGCAGAAAGGCTTGGCTGGCTGGAATGGAAGCCCTCTTTGAAGAAATCGGTCATCCGACCGTCGTGCCGTTCCCGGTCTTGGCCGCCCGCATATTGCTGGCCGCGATCCTCGGCGCCGTTATTGGCTTCGAGCGGGAATGGCGCAACCATTCGGCGGGCTTGCGCACCCACATTATGGTTTGTGTCGCCGCCGCGGTGTTCGGCATCCTCACCGTCGAGATCACGCTGTCTCCGGTGTTTGCCAACGCGCCGGTGCAGGTTGATCCGATCCGCGCCGTGGAAGCAGTCACGGCCGGCGTCGCCTTTCTCGCAGCCGGACTGATCTGGGCCGGTCGCGGCAAGGTGCACGGCCTCACGACGGGTGCCGGCATGTGGCTCGCAGGCGCGATCGGTTTGTCCAGCGGTCTCGGTCTGTGGCAGATCGCACTGCTCGCCACCTTCGTCGCAATCGTGATCCTCAGCGTCATCAATTCGCTCAGCAAGACGATCAGCGGCGGTGACACGGATGAGCCGCAGGCCGTCACACAAAATGATCAGCCCTCGCCTTCCCGGGACGCCTCGAAGCCGAAAATGTGAAAGAGCGCAAAGGAGGCTCGCGATTGCCGAGCCTCCCGAAGCTTGCTATGAGCCAGTCCATGGAAGCGCTGTTCGGCAAACCCGCCTATCGCCGTTTCACCCTGCAGGACCGCAAGCGTCTGCCGGGCCGCTTCTTTGCGCATGTCTGCGGCGCCTCCACGGCCCGACTTATCTAGGTCGACATCCGTCGCCAGAGCCCTCCGGGGCATCCAGCCATTCCAGATTTTCCACGGATCACGACCATGAGCGCACCGCGCACCCTGTACGACAAGATCTTTGACGACCACATCGTCGACCGCCAGGACGATGGCACCTGCCTGCTTTATATCGACCGTCACCTCGTCCACGAAGTGACGAGCCCGCAGGCTTTCGAGGGCCTGCGCATGACCGGTCGCAAGGTTCGCCATCCCGAAAGAACGCTGGCCGTCGTCGACCACAACGTGTCCACCTCGCCCGAGCGCAAGTTCGGTATCAAGAACGAGGAAAGCCGCATCCAGGTCGAGGCGCTGGCCCGCAACACCGCCGAGTTCGGCGTGGAATATTACGATGCCGTCGATGTCCGACAGGGCATCGTCCACATCGTCGGCCCGGAACAAGGCTTCACCCTGCCCGGCATGACCATCGTGTGCGGCGACAGCCACACCTCCACGCATGGCGCCTTCGGTGCTCTGGCGCATGGCATCGGCACCTCTGAGGTCGAGCATGTGCTCGCCACCCAGACGCTGATCCAGAAGAAGGCCAAGAACATGCTGGTGCGCGTCGACGGGCAGCTGCCCGAAGGCGTCACCGCCAAGGATATCATCCTGGCTATTATCGGCGAGATCGGCACGGCCGGCGGCACCGGCTACGTCATCGAATATGCAGGCGAAGCGATCCGCGCGCTGTCGATGGAAGGCCGCATGACCATCTGCAACATGTCGATCGAAGGCGGCGCCCGCGCCGGCCTCATCGCGCCGGACGAAACAACCTTCGCTTACGTGAAGGACAAGCCCCGTGCGCCGAAGGGTGCGAACTGGGACAAGGCCGTCGAATACTGGTCGACCCTGCAATCGGACGAAGGCGCGCATTTCGACAAGGTCGTGGTGCTTAACGCCGCCGCCCTGCCGCCGATTGTGTCCTGGGGCTCTTCGCCTGAGGACGTCGTGTCGGTTGAAGGCGTCGTGCCGAACCCGGCCGAGATCGCCGATGAGAACAAGCGGACCTCCAAAGAGCGCGCGCTCCAATATATGGGCCTGACCGCCGGCACCAAGATCACCGACATCACGCTCGACCGCGTTTTCATCGGTTCCTGCACCAATGGCCGCATCGAGGATCTGCGCGAAGTCGCCAAGGTCGTCGAAGGCCGTAAGGTCAACCCGAAGGTGAGCGCCATGATCGTTCCGGGCTCGGGTCTCGTAAAGGAACAGGCGGAAGCCGAGGGTCTCGACAAGATCTTCGTGGAAGCCGGTTTTGATTGGCGCGAGCCGGGCTGCTCCATGTGCCTCGCCATGAACGACGATCGCCTCAGCCCCTATGAGCGTTGCGCCTCGACCTCGAACCGCAATTTCGAGGGTCGTCAGGGCTTCAAGGGTCGCACCCATCTGGTGTCGCCGGCCATGGCGGCGGCTGCCGCGATCGCCGGTCACTTCGTGGACATCCGCACCTTCAACTAAGGTCGATCATCCGCCATATCGTAAAAAGAGCGCCCAAGTGGCGCTCTTTTTGTTCGTTCTGTGCTGCTACTTGGTGCTTTCGTCGCGCCTGATGAGTTCATGGAAGCTGTCGCGCTGGCCCGGCACATCCTCCGACACTACCAGCGCCAGCTCGGCTTCGTCGAACAGCTTGAACCACTCGTCCCACTCCACCAACTCGATGCCGCCAGCGTTGACAGGACGCTCCGCCTGATCCGTGTCGAGATAGGCCTGCTGGTCGAACACCAGGCGCAGCATCGGCTGCGTGCCGGAGGCCGGCGAGATATCCACAACAGCTGGAGACCCCATCCGCGCCGCCGCCCAGTCTCGAATCGCTTCGTGATCGGTGAGAGTGATCGTATCGGCCATGCCTACGCTCCTTGTTTTCGTTGGTTTTTTAGGTGGCACATTCATGCCTCGCACCACAATGCACGGCTTCCGGTCGCGGTTCCGGAATGGCAGGAGGCAGTATTCCCATTAACCAACTCTTTTCCGCGGCACGATAAAGAGGACCAAACGGAACCCAGCGATGAGCGGCGGCGGCTTCATCCTTATTATCAACCTGTCAGTTGCGGTCCTTGTGGCCGGGGCTTTCCTGTTCATGGCCGCCTATGACAACAAGGCCACAGCACCGCGCTGGCTGGTTCTCAGCTGCGTTCTGGCGATCAGCTATGTCGGTCTGGAATTCGCGGTCGATCTGATCCCGGACGCCGAGTTCTTGGTTGTCGCGACCTATATGAGCCTTGCTTTCGGCCTCGCCTGCCTCACGGTGGGTCTGGCCCGCACCTACCACCAGCCTGTTCCCTCTTTCTGGATCGTCGGCCTGCTGTTCGTGGCGCTGGGAACGATCCTGATCCATGACGGCACGCCGCGGCTCTCCATGCTGCCGATGGTCTTGTACCAGCTGCCTTATGCGCTGTTGCAGGGGCTGGCGGCGATCGTCGTGCTGCGCAGTTCGCAAAAGACAGCGCTCGATTACGGCCTTCTCACGGTGGTGTCCGCTACCGCAGCGCACTTCCTCGCCAAGCCGTTGATTGCTCTATGGATCGGCAATATCGGCGAAACGCCGAGCGCTTACATTTCCACCTCTTATGCGATCGTATCGCAGACGCTGAGCGCCATCTTCTTTCTCGCAATGGGCTTGATGATCATCATGGTCATGATGCGCAACACGCTTGGCGTCATGATGGTGAAGTCCGAAACCGATCCGCTGTCCGGCGTGCTCAACCGGCGCGGCTTCGAGGAACGCGCCGCACCGCTTCTGCATGTCTATCAGGGCTCGCGCGTGCCGCTTGCCATGATCCTGTGCGACCTCGACCACTTCAAGTCGGTCAACGATACTTACGGCCACGCCACCGGCGATCTGGTGATCGCGGGCTTTGCGCGCCAACTGACGCTCGCATCCAATGCGGGCCAGATCGTCGGGCGGGTCGGCGGCGAGGAATTTGCCATTCTCTATCCCGGCGCCAATCTGCCGATGGCCCGCATCTACGCGGAAGGCCTGCGCGGCAGCTTCGCCGCCCTCAGCATCCCCGGCGCGCCGCCCGGACGCACCTTCACCGCGAGCTTCGGTGTGGCGGAACTCCAGAAAGGTGAAACCGTCCACGCGCTGATGGCGCGGGCGGATACCGCCCTTTACCTCGCCAAAACGGCGGGACGCGATTGCGTGCGCATCGCACCGGCCGTGGTGGATGGCGAGCAGGATCAAACGAATTTTTTACAGCACGGTTGATCCGTCGGCAGGATAGGCGGCTCAGTTCTGAACGGCAGCCAGCGTTTGCGCGCCGTTGACGAGCTTGTAGTCTTTGCGCTCTTCCGGCGAGAGGTAGTAGAGGGCCTGCGGCGGCGTATCGAGCGCATGCAGCCACAAAGCCGTATCCACGCCCATCTCGGTCAAATATCGGCTGATCCGCGCCGTGGTTGCCTGAGCACTGGAAAGTGCTGCGGCGGCATCATCGGAACTGCCGGGCGCCGCATAGAACTGATGCAGGCCGATCGCCGCCTTTGAACCGGCCGAACGTTCAACGCCACCGGCAAACATCAAAGGGCAGGACGAGGCACAAAGCGCGCCATCCGGGATTTGCGTGACAAAACCATGCTTTCGGATCAGCCGCCCCATGGCCATCGCATCTTCCAGCGAGCCGCCTGGAGAGTTGATCACCACTGTCTTCAAGACGTCGCCTTGGTCCTTCACTTCGTTGGCGAACGCTTCCGCGCTGCCTTCGACGATGCGGCCGGTCAGGGTCAAACGCCCGCCATCTTCCAGCGCAAACCGCATATCGCCATCAAGCAAGGCTTCATCGGTGGTGACGTCGCGGCGCGGATCGCTGCGGCTGTCAGAACCCGCATCCCTTACATCAGGCAAAGCCACATCGCTTTTGCCAAAGAGCGGCCAGAAGGCAGGCGAAATCAGGCCCCGCTGGGCAGCGACATCGCGCAGGTCCATTGCGAGCACGACGATCGCACCGATAAGCAGGCCGCGCAGCGCCCAACGAACCGCCTCGCCAGCATCGAACCGGCTAAGATAGCGCAGCACCGGACTGCGCTCGCGAAGCGGCGCGCGATAGATGTCCTGTCGGCGAAGACCGAACGTGTTCATTGTCCAGCCCTGCACTGCCACGAACGCGGCGCGCGCGAACCCGCGGAACGCGTCGCGCGCTTCTCCATTTGCTGAGAACAAGCCATGCCGAAAACCCAGATCGCCAGCTGCCGAAGCAGTACCCCGGGAAGTATGTTAACCGTTTTTTAACCAAAGTCACCCGCGCGGATGCGAGACTTGCTGGCGCGATTGACACACATGGTCACTTTGAGGATCACAGACCGATGACCCAGATGCCGACGACCGACATCGCGCCGCTGCAATTCCGCGATGCTTCGGAGCTAGCGCCGCTTCTTGCCGCCTATGCGCAGGCCCTGACGCGCGGCGCGCCGCGGCGGCCAGACAGCTATTATGCGGAAATGCTTCTGCAGGATCGCTCGGCGGAGGTGCTAGGCGCCCGGATCGACGACAGGCTGATCGGCTTCATGATCTTCACCGATCTGCCGGAGCCGGTATCCGGCATGCGCTACGGCATGGCTGACCATATCTTCGTGGATCAGGATTTCCGCGGCCAGGGTATCGCCAAGGCCATGGTCGATGTTCTTGCAGACTTCGGCCACGAACGAGGCTGGCGATACCTCATCCTCAATGCGCCGCGGCAACCGGAAGACGGCCGCAAGCTCTATGAGCAGGTGGCGGCCCCGGCCGACTGGACGAGCTACATCATCGACTTCAGCGCAAGGTAACCTCCAGCACCCCCGTTCGGCGTTGATCACCAATCACGGCGGCGGTAATCCTGCCGTTGATGGAAACGAATCAGAAGACCGGACGCCTCGTCCGGAACACGGTGGCCCTGATTGCCTTGGCGATCCTGGCCGCCGCCTGCGTCGCGTCGGAAACGACCAACAATGCGAATACGGGCGGAGCCGAAGGCACCGCCGCACAACCGCGTATGGCGACCTATAGCTGCGGCGAAGACGGCTCCATCACAGTTGAAAACCTGGGCAGTGCCGTGCGGGTTCAGGGCACGGATGGCGCGTCCATCGACCTGCCCGCTGCCCCACCGACGCAGAATGCGCGATTCGGCGGCTCCAACCAGGCCATCGTTCTGGAAGATGGCGAAGCGCTCTACATGGTTGCCGGCAAGCCGACATTGAGCTGCAAACGCTCCTGACAGGTCAAACACCTGCCTAATCGATTGAACGGACAGCAAAAACCTGGTCCGCCGATCAACCGACGCTAGATTCAAGTCAAACACCTGTTTGGGGCTTTGACGCGCTGCAAAAAGCTGATTAAGAGACCCGCAGCCAATGTCGCAATCCGTAGGGCCGGCGCCGGTTTTGTTCCGGCCAACACGGGTCCGAGCCGGGGGAGCCATGAGCCGATCAACTGTCGCGTCCAGACGGCCGCTTTCACCGCATTTCACCATCTATCGCTGGCCGATCACGATGACGCTGTCGATTGCGCATCGCGTTTCCGGCGGCGCGCTGTACTTCGGCACGCTTCTGGTTGCCTGGTGGCTGGTCGCCGCGGCAACATCGCCGGACTGGTTCGACACGGCCAATGCCGTGATGGGATCGATCTTCGGAAAGCTCGTCCTGCTCGGCTTCACCTGGGCGATGTTCCTGCATGCGGTTGGCGGCGTTCGACACATGCTGTGGGACACCGGCATTGCCATGGAAAAGCATGTGTCGCGGCAAACGTCCTGGGCCTCGCTGATCGCATCCGTTGTTCTGACCGCGCTGACCTGGGTCGCGCTTTATCTGGTGCTTTGACATGGCAGACATGCGTACGCCCCTGAACAGGGTTCGCGGCCTCGGCTCCACCAAGAGCGGCACCAGCCATTTCTGGGCTGTGCGTGTGACCTCCGCAGCCCTTTTTCCATTGTCGCTCTTCGTGATCGGTCTGGTTGTTTCTCTGGCCGGCAGCAGCTTCACCGAAGTCCGCGCAACGCTCGGCCAGCCGCTCGTCTGGGTGCCGGTGATGCTGTTTATCCTGATTAGCCTGGAGCATATGCGCTTGGGCATGCAGGAAGTCGTTTCCGACTACATCCACAGCGAACTGCTCAAGGTCACGCTGATGATGCTCAACAGCTTCTTCGTGGTGCTGGTGGGCGGAATTTGCGTGTTTTCTCTTCTCAAAATCGCATTCGGAGGCTGACGCGGCAATGGCGACAGCACAAACTGCTCCTGCTTATCAGTTCGTCGATCACAAGTTCGACGTGGTTGTGGTCGGTGCCGGCGGCGCCGGTCTTCGCGCCACGCTGGGCATGGCCGAACAGGGCCTGAAGACCGCTTGCATCACCAAGGTCTTCCCGACCCGATCGCACACGGTTGCAGCCCAGGGCGGTATCGCCGCCTCGCTGCAGAACATGGGCGCCGACAGCTGGAAGTGGCACCTGTTCGACACAGTGAAGGGCTCCGACTGGCTCGGCGATGTCGACGCCATGGAATATCTGACCCGTGAAGCGCCGGCCGCCGTTTACGAGCTGGAGCATTACGGCGTGCCCTTCTCGCGCACCGAAGAAGGCAAGATCTATCAGCGCCCCTTCGGCGGCCACATGATGAACTATGGCGACGGTCCGCCCGTGCAGCGCACTTGCGCCGCCGCCGACCGCACCGGCCACGCCATCCTGCACACGCTGTATGGCCAGTCGATCAAGCACAACGCGCAGTTCTTTATCGAATATTTCGCGCTCGACCTGATCATGGATCCGGACGGCACCTGCACGGGCGTGATCGCCTGGAACCTGGATGACGGCACGATCCACCGCTTCTCCGCCAAGATGGTGGTGCTGGCGACCGGTGGTTATGGCCGCGCATATTTCTCGGCCACTTCCGCACATACCTGCACCGGCGACGGCGGCGGCATGGTCGCACGCGCCGGCTTGCCTCTGCAGGACATGGAATTTGTGCAGTTCCATCCGACCGGCATCTATGGCGCGGGCTGCCTGATTACCGAAGGCGCACGCGGCGAAGGCGGTTATCTCGTCAACTCCGAAGGCGAGCGCTTCATGGAGCGCTATGCTCCATCGGCCAAGGATCTGGCCTCGCGCGACGTGGTTTCCCGCTGCATGACGCTGGAAATCCGCGATGGCCGCGGCGTCGGCAAGAACAAGGACCACATCTTCCTGCATCTCGACCATCTTGATCCGGCCGTGCTGCATGAGCGTCTGCCGGGCATTTCCGAGAGCGCGAAGATCTTTGCCGGCGTGGATGTCACGAAGGAGCCGATCCCGGTTCTGCCGACCGTTCACTACAATATGGGCGGCATTCCCACGAACTATTGGGGCGAGGTGCTGAGCCCGACGCCGGAAGAACCGGACCGCGTGACGCCCGGCCTGATGGCCGTGGGTGAGGCCGGCTGCGCTTCCGTCCACGGCGCCAATCGCCTCGGCTCCAACTCGTTGATCGATCTCGTTGTGTTCGGTCGCGCCGCAGCGATCCGCGCCGGCCAGGTGATCGACCGCGAAGCGCCGATCCTCTCGCCGAACCAAGCCTCGGTCGACAAGATCATGGCCCGCTTCGACCGCCTGCGTTACGCCAATGGCTCTTCGCCGACGGCCAAGCTGCGTGAAAAGATGCAGCGCGCCATGCAGGAAGACGCCGCCGTGTTCCGCACGCAAGAGTCGCTCGAAAATGGCTGTCAGCGCATTTCCGCCATCTGGAAGGAACTGCCGGACATCAAGGTCAGCGACCGTTCGATGATCTGGAATTCCGATCTGGTGGAAACGCTGGAGTTGGAAAACCTCATGGCCAACGCCATATGCACGGTCTATGGCGCCGAAGCCCGCAAGGAAAGCCGCGGCGCCCATGCACGCGAAGACTTCTCTTCACGCGACGACGTCAACTGGCGCGTTCACACGCTGTCGCATCTCGATCCTGACGGCACCGTCACCCTGTCCTACCGCCCGGTTCACACCGAACCGCTGCTGAAGGAAGAAGACGGCGGCATCAGCCTCGCCAAGATCGCGCCCAAGGCGCGCGTCTATTGATCGGAGAAGGTCATGGTTGAACTCACCCTTCCCAAGAACTCGAAGATCCGCACGGGCAAGACCTGGCCGAAGCCGGACGGCGCGACCAATCTGCGCGAATACAAGATCTATCGCTGGTCGCCGGATGACGGCGAGACGCCGTCGATCGATACCTATTTCGTTGATACCGACGATTGCGGCCCGATGGTTCTGGATGCGCTGTTGTGGATCAAGGACAAGGTCGATCCGACCCTGACGCTGCGCCGTTCCTGCCGCGAGGGCATTTGCGGCTCCTGCGCCATGAACATCGATGGCACGAACACGCTGGCCTGCACCAAGGGGTCCGACGACATTTCAGGTGCCGTGAAGATCTATCCGCTGCCGCATATGCCGGTGGTCAAGGATCTCGTGCCGGATCTGACGGTTCCTTACGCGCAACTCACCTCGATCGAGCCTTACCTCAAGACGGTCTCGCCCGAGCCCGCCAAGGAATGGTTGCAAAGCCATGAGGACCGCCAGAAGCTTGACGGTCTCTACGAGTGCATCCTGTGCTTCTGCTGCCAGACCTCATGCCCGAGCTATTGGTGGAACGGCGACCGCTATCTCGGCCCCGCCGTGCTCCTGCAGGCCTATCGCTGGCTGATCGACTCCAGAGACGAGGCGACCGGCGAGCGCCTCGACAATCTCGAGGACCCATTTCGCCTGTATCGCTGCCATACCATCATGAACTGCGCGCAAACCTGCCCCAAGGGTCTCAATCCCGCCAAGGCGATTGCCGAAATCAAGAAGATGATGGTCGAACGCCACGTTTGACCGGCTTGATTGCCGGCAGGCCCCGAGATGATGCAGCGCCGGCATAGTCCGGCGCTTTTCAGTTCCGGCGGCATCTGCTAGGGAGTGCCGTAACAACGGGTACGCTCTCCGTAAACGAAGGGAGTTTCATCATGGACAAGTTTACCAAGCTGACGGGCGTCGCTGCACCGCTGCCGATCGTCAATGTCGACACGGACATGATCATCCCCAAGGACTACCTCAAGACTATCGAACGCACCGGCCTGAAGAAGGGCCTGTTCGCTGAAATGCGCTTCAACGAGGACGGTTCGGAAAACCCGGACTTCGTGCTGAACAAGCCAGCCTATCGCAGCGCGCAGATCCTGGTCGCCGGCGACAATTTCGGCTGCGGCTCCTCGCGCGAGCATGCGCCGTGGGCCTTGCTCGATTTCGGCATTCGCTGCGTGATTTCCACCAGCTTCGCCGACATCTTCTACAACAACTGCTTCAAGAACGGCATTCTGCCGATCACCGTCAGCCCGGATAACCTGGAAAAGCTGCTGGACGACGCCTCGCGCGGCGCCAATGCTACGCTGACGATCGACCTCGAAGCCAAGACGATCAGCGGCCCGGATGGCGGCACGATCACCTTCGACCTCGACGACTTCAAGCGCTACTGCCTGCTGAACGGCTTGGACGACATCGGCCTGACGCTGGAAAAGGCGTCTTCGATCTCGGCATTTGAGCAGCAGAACGCTGCCGCACGTCCCTGGGCTTGAGGCGCTAAGGCTATTCGATCAGGCGCAGCCCAAGATGCTGCGCCATCGGCTTGAAATCACGGTCCTCGGTGAGGAGTGCGTAGCCGCGATTGATGCAATAGGTTGCGATCATCACATCGATGGGTGAGCGGATCGTGATGCCGCGTTGGCGCAAATGCCGGTAGTTGCGCGCAGCCTGCCTCGCAGCTTCCATGCCCAGCATGTCGTCGGTATCGAAGCGTCGCAACAGCCGTTCAGTCCGGTCAGCCTCTAATTCTGTTTTGCATCCCTGCAGGACCTCTGCAAGAACGAGGTCACCAACGATAATCTCCGTTGGTTCAAGCTCTTGCATCAGAACCATCGTGCTTCTCGTAGACTTCCTCCGGATCAAATTGATCCAGACCGAGCTGTCGACGACGATCACGTCTCGTCGTCTTCATGAAAGCCGTACTCCGGCTGAGCGCCACGCCGCATCGTATCTATATCGCCTTCCCAATCAGGCACAGAACCCCAGAGTTCATCGAGGGTCTGTTTTAGATGTTTGTGACGTACAAGCTCCCTCAGCCCAGCCTCAACGGCCGCCTTCTTCGTGGGAAAGCCACCTGCTTTCATAGCTTCAGCCATCAAGGCATCGTCTATGTCGATGTTGGTCCGCACAGCCGCACCTCATGTGTATAGATCACGACACATATACACACAAACGCGTCCGAACTCAAGTCTGGCTCATCGAAGTTCCCTTGCATCACTCACTATCGCCCATTAGCAAACAGGCAGCATTTCACGAGAGCCGAGGACTTCTCCCATGACGCACAAGCTTCTTCTTCTCGCCGGCGACGGCATCGGTCCCGAGGCCATGGCCGAGGTCAAGAAGCTCATTGCCGTCATGAACGAAAACGGCGCTTCGTTTCAAACGGAAGAAGGCCTGGTCGGCGGCTGCGCTTATGATGCGCATGGTGCCGCCATCTCGGACGCGGATATGGCGAAGGCGACAGCTGCCGATGCCGTTCTGTTTGGCGCGGTCGGCGGACCGAAGTGGGATGGCGTGCCCTATGATGTGCGCCCGGAAGCCGGCCTTTTGCGGCTGCGCAAGGATCTCGAACTGTTTGCCAATCTGCGCCCGGCGATCTGCTATCCTGCGTTGGCCTCTTCCTCGTCGCTGAAGCAGGAAGTCATCGAGGGTCTCGACATCCTGATCCTGCGCGAACTCACCGGCGGCGTTTATTTTGGAGAGCCCAAGCAGATCACCGATCTCGGCAACGGTCAGAAGCGTGCGGTCGATACGCAGGTCTACGACACCTATGAGATCGAGCGCATCGCGGCCATGGCCTTCGAACTGGCTCGCACGCGCAAGAACCATGTAACGTCCATGGAAAAGCGCAACGTCATGAAGTCGGGCGTGTTGTGGAACGAGGTCGTGACAGCCACCCACAAGGGCTACAGCGACGTGAAGCTCGACCACATGCTGGCCGATGCCGGCGGCATGCAGCTGGTGCGCTGGCCCAAGCAGTTCGATGTGATCGTGACCGACAATCTGTTCGGCGACATGCTGTCGGACGTGGCCGCGATGCTGACAGGCTCGCTTGGCATGCTGCCTTCCGCTTCGCTCGGCGCACCGGACGCCAAGACCGGCAAGCGCAAGGCGTTGTATGAGCCCGTGCATGGCTCTGCCCCCGATATTGCCGGAAAGGGCATCGCCAATCCGATCGCCATGATCGCGTCCTTCGCGATGTGCCTTCGCTATTCCTTCGACATGGTGGCCGAAGCCGATCGCCTGGAAGCCGCCATCGCCGCCGTGCTGGCAGACGGTATGCGCACCAAGGACATCCTGTCCGACGGCATGCGCGAGGTCGGCACGGTTGAAATGGGCGACGCGATCATCGCGAAGTACCGCGAAGCGGCCTGATCGAACCCATCATCGAATAAACCAAAAGGCCGCCCGAACCCGGGCGGCCTTTCTTTTCCAGTGAGATCCGTACCGGTCTTATCCGCGTCGGGAAAAGAACGAAGCCAACCGCGGTGCGGCGGGTGCATCCTGAAGCCTCGGCACAACCACCATGTGGGTGATCTCGCCACGCTTGAAGGCTGCCAGAAACTGCGGGTAATTCTTGAACACGACGCAGCCGCTGGAGTCGCCGGGCACGCGTAGCAGGTAAGTGTGGGCGAGGAGGCCGGTGCGGCCCTTTGGAGCTTTGCCGTCGATTGGGTTGAGCCGGATGGCCTCTACGCCATGGAAGCGGGTTTCGCGCATGGTGAGCTTGTAGGTTGATGCGGGCGTGGCCCCGCGCATCTTCACATGCGTGTAGTTCGGATTGTCACGCATGGCGCCGCGGCCGGAATGCGCTTCGAGCTTCTCGCCGTTGGGCATGTGAACCACACCCGCACTGATATCGTAGATGGCGGTCTTGCGGCCGACATCCGGCCAAGGGATCGCAGCGGACTTGGCCGCAGGCCGCTCAATGGGACTGTCGGGCCGCGCATAGGCGAGGGTCGGAACGACTTCGCCGCGTTTGTCAGGAATAACAGGCGCAATCACGCTTTTGCGCGCAATTGCCGGCCGCCAGGACGGAACGAGGCCGAGGTCGGGAAGGTCGTCCGTTTCCAAGGAAGCGAGAACCGTGTTGTTGTTGTCTGCCGCATCTTCGGCTTCCGCCTCCTGATCGGTCTCGGCCGCCAGCATCTTCGCCTTGGCGGACTTGGCGAGTGACGCCATCTGCACCGGCGCCGGGGCGGCATCCACAGGCGGCGTTGCCACAGGGGCGACCGCAGCCTGTGCGATCTGCGCGGCTTTTGCCTCGGCAGCCTGCTGACTTGCCTTTACCAGCGAAGCGAACTGCTCGCCGGTGATCGATCCTGCGGCCTTTTTTGCCGGAACGAAGCGTGTCTCGAACGCACTGGCAACCTGACGCTGTTCGCCGCGCTCGGCAGCATCGCGCGCCCAGGCCTCACGAACGAAGTCTGGCGCACGCAAAGCGCCTTCCGTTTGTCCGGGGCGAGAGGATTTCACCGTCTTTGCTGCCGATTGGGCAGTTCCACCGGCAAACAGAGGCCGAACCGAAACCGGCTTGCTTTCGGGCTGGGCTGCCAGATGCACGGAAACAGCCAATCCACCGCCCCACGCCGCCAGTATACCGAGGAACAGGCTACCAGCCAGAAGCGGACCGGAACGAGAAATCCGGGACGATGCGGAACGCGACCGAGGCCGGTCTGACGCAGACAAGCATTTACGCATAAACAAGCCCCTATACGATCACGCATCGACCAGAAGCCACACCCTGAAAGCTGGCTGCGCTCTGTGATGGGATGATCATGAAGGAATTCGGTAACCAAACTCTTTAACTTACCTCATACTGTAACGAGAGTTTGTGGCGGCATCTCCAGCGGGTTAGAACCACTGCGACACGAGATGCCTACCGCCGGAGTCCAGATGCAGCCGATCTACATCACCTATCTCAACCGCTTCGACATCGAAGCCGCCGCCTTGAGCGATGCAGAGATTCTGGCCGCCATCGAAGAAAGTCTGGCCATGCAGGGGCGTCGCGAAACCGAGATCGAACCGCGTGTCCACTTAGAGCCGCGCGCGGGCGTTGAAGGGCATTTCAACGTCCTACGGGGCTGGATCGGCGGCGAGATCGATGCGGCGGGCGTGAAGGTCGTCGGCGATTTCGTCGACAACTACAAGCAAGGGCTGCCGTCGGAGTTCGGCATCCTCAACCTGTTCGATCCCCGCACCGGCATGCCGCGCGCGATCCTCGATGCCAGCGGTATCACCGATATGCGCACCGGGGCAGTGACCGCGATCGGCGCGAAATACCTGGCGCGCAAGAATTCGAAAGTTCTGGGCCATATCGGCGCGCGCGGCACGGCCTATTGGAACGTACGGCTGCTCGATAGCCTGTTCGACTTCGAGGTGATCCGGGTTCATTCCCGCCGACCGGAAAGTCGCAACGCCTTTGCCGAACGCTTGAGGCGAGACCTCAACAAGGAGGTCATCGTCACCGAGGACTGGCAATCCTGCATCGAAGGCGCCGACATCGTGGTGGAAGCCTCGCGGTTGAGCGAGCCGACGCCGATGCTGAAGACCGAGTGGATCAAGCCCGGCGCACTTGTAGTGCCTTATGGCACGATGAGCGCTGTGGAATTGTCGCTGACCGACATCATGGCGAAGCTCGTGGTGGATGATTGGGGCCAGTGCAAGGGCGGCAAGTTCGGCTCGCTGCGCGCTCATGTGGAAGCCGGCAAACTGTCAGAACAAACGCTGCATGCCGAGCTCGGGCAGATCGTGGCGGGGCTGAAGCCCGGCCGTGAAAGCGAGACCGAAACCAACCTGTTCTGGCATCGCGGCCTGTCCTTGTCGGATATCGCGCTCGGCCACGCCTTCCTGAAGAAGGCGGAAAGCATCGGCGCCGGGCACCGGCTGCGCTACGCGTGACGCCCGCCGCCTTCGTTCTGGGTGAGCGTCGGCTGACACTTGCCGACATCACCGCCGCCGCACGCAAGCCGGTGCAGATCGCGCTTGATGCCGGGGTGCGCGAGCGAATGATCGCAGCGCGCAGCGTGGTGGACCGCCATCTACGCGACGGGATTGCGGTTTATGGTCTGAACACTGGTCTTGGCGGCAATATCGGCCATCGCATCGACCAGGACGCGGTGGCGGACTTTCAGGCGCAGATGGTGCGTGCGCGAGTGGCGGG
>NZ_DAMBUH010000064.1:0-215 GCF_032053605.1 Tianweitania sp. | reverse complement strand
ATCGGCGAACCGCTGGCGGTGGAAACTTGCCGTGCCGCCTTGTTCTGCCGCATCGCCGGTCTGGCCAAGGGCGGCGCCGGTGTGTCGCTCGACGTGTTCGATCTGCTTGTCGCGATGCTGGCGCGCGACATCGTGCCGGTTTTGCCGTCACGCGGATCGCTCGGCACGGGCGATCTCATTGTCTCCATGAGCATGGCCGCAGCAGTGATCGGGCG
>NZ_DAMBUH010000063.1:19804-20396 GCF_032053605.1 Tianweitania sp. | reverse complement strand
TTTTCGGGGTTGCGCACGAGCGCGGTGACGGTGTGGCCGCGCGACACGGCTTCGGTCAGGATTTCCTTGCCGACAAAGCCGGTAGCGCCGATCAGTGCAATTTTCATGGGGATGCTCCTTTGGTGATGCGGTGTTGGAGTGGGTGGTTATTTATGGTAACTCCATAGCGCTTCGGCAAAGGTGCCGAAAGAAGGCATGTTCACGTGCACAAGGCACATGAAGGGAACCGCATGACCGCCATGACGCCGATGCAGCCATCCGTGCCGCTTCTCCAAACCAATGCCGGCTTTGCCCTCGACGCGGAGGGCGGGTGTCCGATTCGCGAGGTGCTGGACCGGGTGGGCGATACGTGGAGCCTGCTCGTGATCTTCAACCTGCAAGGACGGCCGGTGCGGTTCAACGCGCTGCGGCGGATGATCGAGGGGATTTCGCAGCGCATGCTGACGGTGACGCTGCGCTCGCTGGAACGCGACGGGCTGGTTCGGCGCACGGTGAAGCCGACCACGCCGCCGGAAGTGGAATATGCGCTGACGGAACTCGGGCAATCGATCGCCGTGCCGGTGGCGGCACTCGGCAGCTGGGCGGCGCAGAA
>NZ_DAMBUH010000063.1:0-19794 GCF_032053605.1 Tianweitania sp. | reverse complement strand
GAACCGGGGCGAGTTGCGCGAGGCGCGATCCACGTTCGATGCGCAACCGCCAAGTTGACTTCTCAGGCTGAGCCGTCTAATGCCACCACCAGCACCGGGCCGAACACGCCCGGTGTTTCATTTAACGTGTCCCGTGGACATCGCCATCGCACTGCGTGGCTTGTCCTGTCAGATGGCCGCAAGGCAATCAGAGGAGGGCGCGTTTCCTTGAACCTGTGCATGAGCATGGGTTCGTAACATGTTGAGGAAATGCGATGAGCAAGCGCGAATCCGCCAAGTACAAGATCGACCGTCGCCTTGGCGAAAACATCTGGGGCCGCCCGAAGTCCCCGGTCAACAAGCGTGAATACGGCCCCGGCCAGCACGGCCAGCGCCGCAAGGGCAAGATTTCCGACTTCGGCCTGCAGCTGCGCGCCAAGCAGAAGCTGAAGGGTCACTATGGTGACATCTCCGAAAAGCAGTTCCGCAAGACCTACGAGGAAGCAAACCGCCGCAAGGGCGATACGTCCGAGAACCTGATCGGCCTGCTCGAGTCGCGTCTGGACGCGATCGTGTACCGCGCCAAGTTCGTTCCGACGATCTTCGCTGCTCGTCAGTTCGTCAACCACGGCCACGTCAACGTCAACGGCATCCGCGTCAACATTTCGTCCTACCGCTGCAAGGCCGGCGACGTGATCGAAGTGCGCGAGAAGTCGAAGCAGCTCGTGACGGTTCTGGAAGCCGTTCAGCTCGCTGAGCGCGACGTGCCGGACTACATCGTCGTCGACCACAACAAGATGGTCGCCACCTACCAGCGCGCTCCTGGCCTGTCGGACGTTCCGTTCGCCGTGCAGATGGAACCGAACCTGGTGGTCGAGTTCTACTCGCGCTAATCAACGCCTTCGGGTGTTCGAATTGGAAAGGCCGTGCTTCATGCGCGGCCTTTTTGCTATTCGCAGGCAGGTTGCTGCAAAATCCTTCGGCCGTGCTATAGGACGCCGCCATGAACATTCACGCGCCCATACAGCCCGACCCGTCGGACGAACTCGCCGACGCCTGCCATCCGATGTTCCGGGAGGTGCCGGGCTCGGTCGGATTCAACAAGCTTCGCAAGCGCTTGCTGCGCAATGTTCGCCAGGCAATCGAAGACTTCGCCATGGTCACGCCCGGCCAGCGCTGGCTGGTGGCGTTGTCCGGCGGCAAGGATTCGTATGGGCTGATGGCGCTGCTGCTCGACCTGAAGGGGCGCGGGCTGCTGCCGGTGGAGCTGATCGCCTGCAATCTCGATCAGGGCCAGCCGAACTTTCCCAAGCATATCCTGCCGGATTATCTCACCAAGCATGGCATCGCGCACCGGATCGAGTATCAGGACACTTACTCGGTGGTGACGGACAAGCTGCCAGAAACGAGCACCTATTGCTCGCTCTGCTCACGCCTGCGCCGCGGCCATCTGTATCGCGTGGCGCGGGAAGAGGGCTGTCAGGCGCTGGTGCTGGGGCATCACCGCGAGGACATCCTCGAGACCTTCTTCCTCAACCTGTTCCATGGCGGACGGCTGGCTGCGATGCCGCCGAAGCTGTTGAACGACGAAGGCGACGTGCTGGTGCTGCGGCCGCTGTCTTATTGCGCCGAAAGCGATCTTACGAAGCTCGCTGATGCGATGGCGTTTCCGATCATTCCTTGCGACCTGTGCGGCAGTCAGGAAGGGCTGCAGCGCAATTCCATGAAGGCGATGCTGAGTGACATCGAAGCGCGGATGCCGGGCCGCAAGGACACGATGATCCGGGCTTTGTCGAATACGCGGCCAAGCCATCTGCTCGACCGCGACCTGTTCGATTTCAGCAGCCTGATGCCGAAGCCTCAGGCTGACTGACCGGGCTTAGTGCCCGCCGGCTGCCGGATCGAAGTGCTTCGTTCCGGCTTGGAACAGCTTTCCCTTTTCTGCGATCAGAACCAGAATCAGCGACACGAAGCCGAGAACTGCGAAGCCGGCGATCAGCGGCTGCACCGTGCCGTTGAAGGACTGGCCGATAAAGGCGCCGAGCAGCGCGCCGCCGAGCGTCGTCACGAAGCCCTGAATGGACGAGGCCATGCCGGCGACGTGGCCGAGCGGCTCCATGGCGAGCGCGCCGAAGTTGGAGCCGAGCAGGCCGAACTGGAACATGCAGGCGGCAAAGAACAGCACGAACAGCCACAACGGCATCGGGCCCGCGAGCGAGACGGCGAACCACACGACGGCGACGGCCAGGAAGCCGCACAGCGCTCCGTGTGAGAGACGGCGCATGCCGAAACGGCCGACGAGGCGCGAGTTGGTGAAGGACGACAGCGACATCATCGCCGCCACGGCCGCAAACAGGATCGGGAACCAGGCGCCAAGTTCATAGATGCCGACATAGATCTGCTGTGCGGAGTTGATGAAGCCGAACAGTGCGCCGAACACGAAGGTCGAGGCCAGCATGTACCAGAGCGAGATGCGGTTGGTGACCACGATGCGAAAGCCTTCGGCCAGAACTGAAAGACGCAGCTGACGGGTGTCTTCAGGCCGCAGGGTTTCCGGCAAACGAGCGAAGATCCAGATCAGGAACACGAAGCCCAACGCTGCCATGAAGCCGAAGATCAGGTGCCATTCGGCAAACAGCATGATGGCCTGGCCGATCGACGGTGCGATCACCGGGATCACCATGAAGACCATGAAGATCAGCGACAGGACTTCCGCCATGGCGCGGCCGCCGAATACGTCGCGCACGATCGACACGGCGATGACCCGGGTGGAGGCGGCACCGACGCCCTGGACGGCGCGCAGGATCAGAAGCGTCTCGAAGTTTGGTGAGAACGCTGCGCCTACCGCCGCAAGCACATAGGTGGCAACGCCGATCAACAATGGCACTCGACGGCCGAAGCGATCGGAAAGCGGGCCGAACACCAGCTGCGCGAAGGCCATGCCGAGGAGATAGGCGGTAATCACGAACTGGCGGTGATTCTCGCTGGCGACGCCGAGGCTGGAGCCGATTTCCTGCAGGCCGGGCAGCATGATGTCGATGGCGAGCGCGTTGAGCGACATGATCGCAGCGCAAAGTGCGATGAATTCAGTGCGTCCGATCTGCCGTTTGCCATCACTTGCCACGGTGGGTGACGGCCCGAGCTGCTGGTTCATAGCCAATCCATTCAACAAAAAAAGCCACAGGCCTGGCGGAGTGGCAAAGCGCCCCGCAAGCATGTGGATCAATGTGGTAACGAGCGCGTCCTCGAAATGTGTGACGCGAAGAAGCGATATCTATAAAAAGCAAGGTGGCCGAAAGCGGCCACCCAACGTGTTCAGGCTATGAAGCAGCAGTTCGGCGAAATTAAGCAGCGCGCGCGGCAATGCCCTTTTCGCCGAAGAAATCCTTCAACTCGCCCGCCTGGAACATTTCGCGGATGATGTCGCAACCGCCCACGAACTCGCCCTTGACGTAGAGCTGCGGGATGGTCGGCCACTGCGAATAGTCCTTGATGCCCTGGCGAAGCTCGTCCGAGGTCAGGATGTTGACGCCCTTGTAGTCGACGCCGAGGTAATCGAGGATCTGCACGACCTGACCGGAGAAGCCGCACTGCGGGAAGCCCGGCGTGCCCTTCATGAACAACACGACGTCGTTGCTCTTGACTTCATTTTCGATGAATTGGCTGATTGCGGTCATCTGGCTGATCCTCTGGCTGCCGGGTTCAAGGCCCGGTGACATTAGCAATATCGTCTATCTATTGCAGGCGGCCGCCTTCCGCAATTGGCGGAGGTGACGCAGCGTGCATGGGCGCTATTCGGGAACGCTGGTCTGCAGGGCGAGCGCGTGCAGAACGCCGCCCATGTTCCCCTGCAGAGCCTTGTAAACCATCTGGTGCTGCTGGACGCGGCTCTTGCCTCGGAAGCTCTCCGAAACGACCTCCGCGGCATAATGATCGCCATCACCCGCGAGATCGCGGATGGTGACCTTGGCGTCCGGAATGCCTTGACGGATCAGGGCTTCGATGTCGCGTGAGTCCATTGCCATGATTGTCGTCCTCAGCCTTCCATGAATGCAGGGAACCAGGATTCGTGCGCGTTTGCCAAGTCGGCAACCGAAATCGCGCGCGCCTGGCCCAGCTTGAGATCCGTGCCGCCCGTGGTGCCGATCCACGGCGCGAAGATGCCGGCAGCTTCGGCTTCACGCAGGATCGCCTCGAACTCGCTGCCTTGCGGATCGAGGTCGAGTGCCACGAGGTAGCGGTTCTGATCCTCGCCGAAGAAAACGGGGATCGGATCGATGTCGGCCAGCCCCGGGACGGTGGCGCCGATGCCCGATGCCATTGCCATTTCGGCAAGGCCGACGGCAAGCCCGCCATCCGACAGATCATGCACGGACTTGGCAACACCGCGCTCAATCAAGCCGCGCACGAAAGTGCCGACCTTGAGCTCAGCATCGAGATCGACAGGTGGCGGCGGGCCGTCGTTGCGGCCGTGAATATCGCGGAAATAAACGGATTGGCCGAGATGGGTGCCCCATTGCTGCGGCGCGCCGACCAGCAGGATCGGCTGGTTTTCGCCGGAGAAGGCAACGCGGGCCATGCGGTCCCAATCGTTCAGAAGACCGACGCCGCCGATGGTCGGGGTCGGCAGGATCGCTTGGCCGTTGGTCTCGTTGTAGAGCGAGACGTTGCCGGACACGATCGGGAAGTCGAGCGCGCGGCATGCTTCACCGATGCCTTTCACCGCCGCTACCAGTTGGCCCATGATTTCCGGCTTTTCGGGATTGCCAAAGTTGAGATTATCGGTCGAAGCCAATGGCTTGGCACCGGTTGCTGTAATATTGCGCCAGCATTCGGCCACCGCCTGCTTGCCGCCTTCGAACGGGTCGGCCTCGCAGTAGCGCGGGGTCACATCGGACGAGAAGGCGAGCGCCTTGGAGGCATGGCCTTCCACGCGCACAACGCCAGCATCGCCGCCGGGGCGCTGCAGCGAATTGCCCTGGATCAGCGTGTCATACTGCTCATAAACCCAGCGGCGCGACGACAGGTCGTGCGAGTTCAGAAGCTTCAGCAGGGCGTCGGCGATGTCGGCCTGCGGAATATCGTCGGCGGCGAGCGGTGCCGGCTTGTTCGGCTCGACATGCGGCCGGTCATATTCCGGCGCCTGATCGCCGAGATCCTTGATCGGGAGGTTGGCGACTTCGACGCCCTGATGCAACACGCGGAAGCGTAGATCGTCCGTGGTCTTGCCGACAATGGCGAAGTCCAGACTCCACTTCACGAAGATGGCTTCGGCTTCGGCCTCCTTTTCGGGCTTCAGCACCATGAGCATGCGCTCCTGGCTTTCCGACAGCATCATCTCATAGGCGGTCATCGCGGTTTCGCGCACCGGCACCTTGTCGAGATCGAGTTCGATGCCAAGATCGCCCTTGGCGCCCATCTCGACGGCCGAGCAGGTGAGGCCGGCCGCACCCATGTCCTGGATCGCGATGACGGCGCCGGATGCCATCAGCTCGAGGCAGGCTTCCAGCAGGCACTTTTCGGTGAAGGGATCGCCGACCTGAACGGTGGGGCGCTTTTCCTCGATCTTCTCGTCGAACTCGGCCGAGGCCATGGTGGCGCCGCCCACCCCGTCACGGCCGGTCTTGGCACCGAGATAAACAACCGGCAGGCCGACGCCCTTGGCTTCTGACAGGAAGATGCCGTCCGACTTGGCGAGGCCGGCCGCAAAGGCGTTGACCAGGCAGTTGCCGTTGTAGCGCGCGTCGAAATTGACCTCGCCGCCGACCGTTGGCACGCCGAACGCGTTGCCATAACCACCGACGCCGGCAACGACGCCGGACACGAGGTGTCTGGTCTTCGGGTGATCCGGCGCGCCGAAGCGCAGCGCGTTCATGGCCGCAATCGGCCGCGCGCCCATGGTGAAGACATCGCGCAAGATGCCACCAACGCCAGTCGCCGCACCCTGATAGGGCTCGATATAGGAGGGGTGGTTGTGGCTCTCCATCTTGAAGACCACGACGTCGCCATCGCCAATATCCACCACGCCGGCATTTTCACCGGGACCCTGAATGACTTGCGGCCCCGTGGTCGGCAGGGTGCGCAGCCACTTCTTGGAGGATTTATAGGAGCAGTGCTCGTTCCACATGGCCGAGAAGATGCCGAGTTCGGTGAAGCTCGGCTCGCGCCCGATCAGGTCGAGAATGCGCTGGTACTCGTCCGGCTTCAAACCATGCGAGGCAACGAGATCGGGAGAGATGGCCAATTCATTGGAAATCATGGGGGAGCGGGGCCTTGTGCGACGGCAAGGAAAGGGATGCGTGTGTCCTTAGCCCAGACTGCGCCGGGATTGAACAGGCGAGGCCACAAAAAGCCGGCATGTCACCGCGTTTGCACGCCTTTGTCAGCCGAATGTGTCGTAGCCGGCCGGGCCTTCGTCGATCAGGCTGCGAATGGTCTGCAAGCCGCGCTGCACATCCTCGCGCGTGGCAACCGAGGAAATGCCGAGACGCACGCGGTGGAAGACCTGCTCGGTGCGCGCGGGCTTGAACTCGTCTTCATCATCGATCTGCACGCCGCGCTCGGCGGCCGCGTTCTTGAAGGTGCTGGATAGCCAGGGTTCGGGCAGGGCCAACCACAGAAATGGGATGTTGGGCGCGCTGGAAAACTCGAGGCCATCCAGGATGGTTTTCGCCATGTCGAGCCGCGCATTGACTTCGCCGAGGACGCGCTTGCGCAGTTCGGCTGCCGTGCCGGACAGGATCAGCCGAGCGCAAAGTTCGGCCAGCAGAAAGGGCATGCCGCCGGTCAGCATCTTGTGCGCGACGCGAATGCGCGGGGCATATTGGGGCGGACAGGCAAGCCAGCCGCCGCGGATGCCGGCAGCAACGGATTTCGACAGGCCGCCGACAAGGAAGGTGCGCTCCGGCGCAAAGGAGGTGAGCAGCGGAGCGGTGTCGTTCGACAGCGCGCCATAGATGTCGTCTTCCACCAGCCAGACATTGTGGGCGCGCGCGATCTCGGCGATCTCAAGGCGCCGCTCGGCGGGCATGATGCGCACCGTCGGGTTCTGCGCCGTCGGCATCAGGAAAGCCAGCTTCGGGTGGCGCTGGGCGCAGAGGCGTTCGAAGTCTTGCGGAATGACGCCGTTTTCGTCTGAGGCGACAAGACAGGGGCGGCGGCCGATCAAACCGGCGCTGCGGGCGATCTGCGAATAGGTGGCGTGTTCATAGACGATGTGGTCGCCGGGCGCAGTGACCGAAGCGATAACGGACAGTACGGCGGGATGGGCGCCGAGCGTCGGCACGACATGCTCGGGATTGACCTCATAGCCAGCACGCGACAGCCAGAGCGCGCCGGCTTCGAGCCAGCGGGTCGGGAAGGTGCGGGTGTAGCTGGCAAGTTCGGCGGGGTGATCGCGCACGATCTCTGCCAGAATTGTACCAATTGGCTCGCTTTGCCCGACGTCGGGAGCGGCGGTGCTGTCGAAGCGCAGGATCGTGTCCGACGGCTCCTGATGCCGCGTGCCTTCGAAGGCGATGCCGATATGGGGCAGGTTCTTCTCGTGCGGCGTGTTGCGGGCGAGCACATAGGTGCCGCGGCCAACCTCGCCGCTGACAAGGCCGCGTTCGCGAACCAGCGCATAGGCGCGACCAATTGTGCCGACGGTTGCGCCAAGTTCGTAAGCGAGGTCGCGCTGTGGTGGCAGCTTGGCTCCTGCCTCAAGGCGACCTTCGTTGATGTCGAGTTCAAGCTGATCGGCGAGGCGCGTGTAGAGCGGCGCGCGTCCGGCGGGAAGCTGCGGCGTGTATTTTGTCATGGTGACAATAAACTGGATTGTCTTGGTTCAAGAGTCAATCCAAGACAATCCCTGTCAAATTGTCCCTATGAAGGTGCAGGCAGATGCGCACAATCAATGCAATTTTCATCGAACGCGTTCGGTCCCAGTCTTTCGGCGAGGTGATGATGCGGGTGTTGAACGCCATTGACATCAGGCTGGAGCGTCAGCGCAGCCGACGGGATCTGCTGGAGCTCACCGACGAGCAGCTGAAAGATATCGGCCTGTCGCGCGGTGAGGCGCATGAGGAGGCCTATCGCCCGCTGTGGGACTAGGCTTGTTCGCTCAAGCGGCCGATCCGCAGGATTGGTCGCCGGTGCTCCAGCGGGCGATGTCGCCATTGATGCGTTTGCCCAGCGGCTGATCCAGGAGCGGGCCGAAGGTATCGAGCCGGCCGGCCGCGCCTTCCGCCTGAACCACGAGGAGCGGACGGCCACCGTAATTGTTCTCAGGCACAAGCAGGAAGCGCGGGCGGCCGGAGAAATTGTTCAGCTCGTTGGCGAAGCTGTAGTTGCGGAAGGCGGGGTCTTTCGACGCAAACCAGCAGCGATGCGCGGCTTTCGCGACCTGTTCCATGTTGCGCAGCGCGGCACTCTTGTTGCTCGCCGCCGGCTGCGGACGCTTCGGCTGCGGCGCCTGAGACTGGCAGCCGGTAAAGCCGATCGCGAGTGCGAGGCCGAGGAAAGGCAGGAGGCGGAACGGTCGCAGCATGGAAATCCCCAGCGGAAAGCGCATCGTGGGCGGGAAGGTCGGTTTCTCTATCCCACCATGAATGAACGACTCGTTCGCGAACGGCTTAAGCGGCCTTGGCCAGCACGCTTTCGAAGATGCCGCGACCATCATCGCCGCCATGAGCGGCTTCGATGAGGTTTTCGGGATGCGGCATGAGGCCGAGCACGTTGCCCTCAGCATTCATGATGCCGGCGATGTCGTTGATCGAGCCGTTGGGGTTGGTGCCTTCGGCATACCGGAACACGACCTGACCTTCGCCTTCCAAGCGGGACAAAACTTCCGGCTCGGCGAAGTAGTTGCCGTCGTGATGGGCGACGGGGCAGCGGATGATCTGGTTGGGGGCGTACTGCCGCGTGAAGGCGGTGTTGGCGTTTGCGACCTGCAGCTTGACTTCGCGGCACACGAATTTGAGCGACGTGTTGCGCATCAGGGCGCCGGGCAGCATGCCGGCTTCAACCAGGATCTGGAAGCCGTTGCAGACGCCGAGAACGGTTACGCCGCGCTTTGCGGCATCGGCCACGGCCCGCATCACCGGCATGCGCGCGGCGATCGCACCGCAGCGCAGATAATCGCCGAAGGAAAAGCCGCCGGGGATGACGATGAGGTCGAGACCTTCGGGCAGGGTGGTTTCGGTCTGCCATAGGGTTGCCGGCGCTTGGCCGGACACCTTGGTCAGCGCCGCGATCATGTCGCGGTCGCGGTTGAGACCTGGAACGAGAACGACTGCTGATTTCATGGTGTTCGCAACCTGCGTGGTGCTTCGGCCGACCGGAGGGGCGCGTCAGCTCAAGTCTATAGAATAGTTCTCGATGACCGTGTTTGCCAGAAGGCGCTCGCACATGGCCTTGATGTCGGCTTCGGCCTTGGTGGTGTCCGTGCCGTCGATTTCCACGTCGAAGACCTTGCCCTGGCGGACGCCGGCGACGCCGAAAAAGCCGAGGGTGCCGAGCGCACCCTCGATGGCCTTGCCCTGCGGGTCGAGGACGCCGTTCTTCAGCGTGACTGTCACGCGTGCCTTGATCACAGTTCCTGCTCCAAAATCAGTGCGGCCAAATCAGTGAGGTTTGCCGCGGCTGGTGTCCTTGCCGGCGACCAGCACGGGGCCGGATGGGCGAGGCGGCTCGTTTTCGTTCATGATGCCGAGACGGCGCGCGACTTCCTGATAGGCTTCAACCAGCCCGCCCATGTCGCGGCGGAAACGGTCCTTGTCCATCTTGTCGTTGGTGTTGACGTCCCACAAACGGCACGAATCCGGCGAGATCTCGTCGGCCACCACGATGCGCATCATGTCGCCTTCGAACAGGCGGCCGCATTCCATCTTGAAGTCGACGAGCTGGATGCCGACGCCGAGGAACAGGCCCGACAGGAAATCGTTGACGCGGATGGCGAGCGCCATGATGTCGTCGATCTCCTGCGGAGCCGCCCAGCCGAAGGCCGTGACGTGCTCTTCCGAGACCATCGGATCATCGAGCGCATCGTTCTTGTAATAAAATTCGATGATCGAGCGCGGCAGAACCGTGCCTTCCTCAAGGCCGAGGCGCTTGGCCAGCGAGCCGGCGGCGATATTGCGCACCACGATCTCGAGCGGGATGATCTCGACTTCCTTGATCAGCTGCTCACGCATGTTGAGGCGGCGGATGAAGTGGGTCGGAATGCCGATGCGGTTCAGATGCGTGAAGATGTGCTCGGAGATGCGGTTGTTGAGCACACCCTTGCCGTCGATCACTTCATGCTTCTTGGCATTGAACGCGGTCGCGTCATCCTTGAAGAACTGAACCAGAGTGCCCGGCTCGGGTCCTTCATAAAGGATCTTGGCCTTGCCTTCATAAATGCGGCGGCGTCGGTTGTTCATTGCAGCTTTCTCGGAGTCTGGAGGGCCCATCGCAGGTCAGGACGGGTCCTTGGCTGTCGGGCGTTTGCCGGAATGTCAACCCGGGTCCTATCGCAAAGCCCATCGCGGCTCAATCGCCAATTGCTCAAGGCCATGCGTTCTACCCATTCTTTCGATATGGACGGCTCCTTGATTTGGCTGGGAAGAGCCCATATCCACAGCATCAACTGATTAGAGACCGGGAGAAGCAAAGTGGCCTCTTTGAAAGATCGTCAGGACGGATTCGAACGCAAGTTCGCCCATGCCGAGGAAATGCGCTTCAAGGCCATGTCACGCCGCAACAAGCTGCTTGGTCTATGGGCCGCCGGAGAGCTGGGTAAGGCCGGCGAGGAAGCGGACGAGTATGCTCGTTCCGTCGTGGCGGCCGACTTCGAGGAAGCCGGTGACGAAGATGTGTTCCGCAAGGTCCGCGCCGACTTCGATGCCGGCAATGTCGCGCAGACCGATCAGCAGATCCGCCAGAAGATGGTGGAGCTGCTCGGAACTGCCGTCGATCAACTCAGCGCCTGACGGCGGGGCGATCGCATGACACTGCGCGACCGCCTCCAGTCCGAAACGCTGATTTCCGCCTGGTCGGGGATCCCCGATGCCTTGACGGTGGAACTGTTGGCGTCCCAGCCTTTCGATGCCGTTACGCTCGACATGCAGCATGGCGGCCATGACGAAGCGAGCGTGCTGCGCTCGCTGCCGATGATCCTGGGCCAGCAAAAACACGCGCTGGTCCGCATTCCCGTCGGCCGGTTCGACATGGCAAGCCGCGCGCTTGATTTCGGCGCCGAGGCGGTGATCGCGCCGATGATCAATTCGGTTGCGGATGCGCGAGCCTTTGCCGCGGCGATGAAATATCCGCCGCTTGGCGAGCGATCCTGGGATCCGACATTTGCCGCAGGGCGCAGCGGCAGGCCGAGCGATCCGCAGGTCTGGCTGGAAAACAGCAATGCCGACACGCTGGCGATCGCCATGATCGAAACGCGCCGGGCGCTCGATGTGCTGGACAGCATTCTCGCCGTAGACGGCATCGATGCCATTCTTGTCGGCCCATCCGACTTTTCGATCGCCTGGACGAATGGGGCGACGGTTGATCCCGCACTGGACGACATGATGGCGGCCATCGCCGACATCGCGCAACGTGCTGGGGATGCCGGTAAGCTGGCATCGATCTTCGTGGTCGATCCCGGCCTGTGCGGGCGCTACCGCGCGATGGGCTATCGATTGATGGCCTGCGGCACGGAAGGGTCGTTGATGCGCTTTGGTGCGACGGCGACGATGAACGCGATCAAAACCTCGCTACAGGGCTGATCGCGCTACTCGTCAGGTCAGGCTCGTCAGAAAGTTGGCAAAGGTCATGGAGCCTTCCGGCCACGGACCGTGGCCGGACTCGGCATTGATGTGTCCGGCACCGCCGGCATCGATGAACATCGAACCCCAGGCCGCCGCCGTATCCTCCGCCACCTCATAGCTCGTGAACGGATCGTTGCGGCTGGCGATCGTAATGGATGGGAACGGCAGCGGATCGCGCGGATAGGGACCGAACGTCATCAGGTGCTTGGGGCGGATCTGCGGGTTCGTGACATCGGGCGGAGCGACGAAGAAGGCACCTGCGACGCGGTTCTTGAACTGCGGGATGGCGTGAACGACGCTAGGGATGCCGAGGGAATGCGCCACGAACACGACGGGACGCTCGGCCTCGTTCACGGCTTTCGCGACATTGGCGACCCAGTCTTCGCGCACCGGCTTCGACCACTCCGCTTGCTCGACACGGCGCGCGGTGGAAAGGCGGCTTTCCCAGCGGGTCTGCCAGTGGTCGGGTCCGGAATTGGTGTAGCCGGGAACGATGAGGATATCGACGTCTTTGACTTTCATGGCGCCTGATGTAGCCACGCGGCCTTGCGCTCACAAGGTCGTGACGTTGGATGCCGGCTCATGGGGCAAAGAAAAAGAGCGAGCCGGGCAGGGGAACGCGGCTCGCTCTTGACTGGAAGTCAGATGCATTGATCTGTCAGACTAGTAACGAGCGATGCGGGAAAGAGTTCCCCATCGATGAATTTTTTGTCCGAAGGTTCAGAGAACCACCGGCAGCAGATCAATATGAGCAACCACCGGGACGTGATCGGACGGCTTCTCCCAGCCGCGCACATGCTTCTCGATATCTGCTGATCTCAAGCGGTCGGATGCTTCCGGCGACATCATCAGGAAGTCGATGCGGATGCCGTTGTTCTTCTGCCAGGCGCCGGCCTGATAATCCCAGAAGGAATAGGCGCCGCTGCTGTCATCTACTTCGCGATAGGCATCGATGAAGCCCATGTTCGATAGGCGGCGGAAGGAGGCGCGGCTTTCCGGCTGAAACAACGCGTCGTCCAGCCAGTTGTCGGGATAGCGCACGTCTGAGGGCATCGGAATGACGTTGTAATCGCCGCCGAGGATCAGGGGTTCTTCGAGCGCCAAGCGCTCTTGCGCCCACTGTTCGAAGCGCTTCATCCAGGCGATCTTGTAGGAAAATTTCTCAGTGCCGACCGGATTGCCGTTGGGCAGGTAAAGCGAAACGACGCGCAGAGCACCGCGCGAGGTGGAAAACACGCCTTCGATGAAACGGGCCTGTTCGTCGCTGTCATCGCCAGGCAAACGGCGGTTCACCTCATCAAAGCGCAGCTTGGATAGAATGGCGACGCCGTTGAAGCCCTTTTGGCCATGAGTCTCGACATGATAGCCGAGCGCTTCGATCTCAAGGCGCGGGAAGGCCTCGTCGACGCTCTTGATTTCCTGCAAACAGACGATGTCCGGATCGCTTTCGCGCAGCCAGTGCAGGAGGTTGTCGATCCGCGCCTTGACGCCGTTGATGTTCCAGGTCGCGATTTTCAAGGCAGGCTCTGATTAAACGGAGAAGCTGGTGCCGCAGCCGCAGGACGCGACGGCGTTGGGATTGCGGATCTGGAAGGACTGGCCGATCAGGTCGTCAACGAAGTCGATCACCGATCCGCCCATATAGATCAGCGACATTTCGTCGATCAGAACGGTGGCGCCGTCTTTTTCGATTGCCGTGTCGTCGGTATTGCGGCCACCGACCAGGTCGAACTTGTAGGAAAAGCCGGAACAGCCGCCGCCTTCCACGGAAACGCGCAGCGCTTCCTTGTCGGCTTCCTTGGCGATGATCTTGTTGATCCGGCGCGCCGCTGCCTCGGTCAGTTCGACGCCCTTCATCAGAGTTTTGGCATCCGTGCCCATGGTGTCACCTTGCGCTGGCATTCTTCTAGTAGGTATGAGCCGCGGAAGGTCTCGTCAACGGGTCCGGGCAAGAGCCGGCAACGGCAAAGGGAAGCGTGTGGCACTGACTGCGTCCGATATCGGCTTCGGCTACCGCCCGCGCGCCGTTTACGCGACGGACCCCGCAAAAACGCGCGGCCGCTTCGTGGACGAGCCGGAAAGCCTGACGCGCACGCCGTTTCAGCGTGATCGCGACCGAATCATCCATTCCACTGCGTTTCGTCGCCTCAAGCACAAGACGCAGGTCTTTGTTGCGCATGAAGGCGATCATTATCGCACGCGGCTGACGCATACGATCGAAGTGGCGCAGATCGCGCGGGCCTTGGCGCGGGCCTTGCAGCTGGACGAGGATCTGGCGGAAGCCGTGGCGCTGGTGCACGACTTCGGCCACACGCCGTTTGGACACACAGGCGAAGACGCGCTGAACCTGAAGATGCAGCCCTTCGGCGGCTTCGAACACAATGCGCAATCGCTGCGGATCGTGACCAAGTTGGAACGGCGCTATGCCGAGTTCGACGGGCTCAACCTCAGCTGGGAAACGCTGGAAGGGCTGGTGAAGCATAATGGTCCGCTGGTTCATGCCGACAGCGCGCCGCCAGGCAAACCGGTGCCGCAGGCGATCAGCGCGTATTCCGAGTTGCATGATCTCGAGCTTGACCGCTTCGCCGGACCGGAAGCGCAGGCGGCGGCGATTGCGGACGATATCGCCTACAACACGCATGATATCGATGACGGTCTGCGCTCGGGCCTGTTGACGCTCGATATGCTGGAAGACGTGCCGCTGACGGCCGGCATTCTGCGCGCCGTGCGGATGAAATATCCCAAGCTCGACCCGGTGCGGATCGCGCACGAGCTGATGCGGCGGCAGATCACGCTGATGGTCGAGGACGTGATCGTCACGGCCAAGACCAAGCTTGCCGCGTTGCAGCCGCAGAGCGTGGAAGACATCCATTCGGCCGGGCAGACGGTGATCCGCTTTTCGGATGACATCGCGGCAGGCGAGCGGGAGTTGAAGCGCTTTCTTTATGCCAATCTCTATCGTCATCCATCGGTCATGGAGGTGCGCGCCTCTGCCGACAGCATCCTTTTCGACCTGTTCGACGCCTATATGGCCGACCCCCGCGCGATGCCGGAAGGCTGGCGGGAAGGGCTGGATCGGGCGGCTGATGCCGTGAAGGCGCGGCACGTCGCGGACTTCCTGGCGGGCATGACGGACACTTATGCGGTCAAGGAACACCGGCGGTTGTTTGACCGCACGCCCGTTCTGAGCTAGGTCGCGGCCAACAAATTGCGGGCCAAGCGTTCGCGTCTTCTCCTTTCGTTCCCGAGTTTGATTATGAACATTTTCGCCGAATTCAGCGCGCGCGTGATCAAGATCGTGCAGGCTCTTGACCTCCGAACCACGGACGGCGAGCCGGTCGATACCGCGCGCGTGGCCGTCGAGTTGCCGCGAGATGCCAGCCACGGCGATCTTGCGACCAACGCGGCGATGGTGCTGTCGAAGGCCGTTGGCGAGAACCCGCGCGTGCTCGGCGAGCGCTTTGCGGCAGAACTCGCCAAGGACGCAGATGTGTCGGAAGCTTCCGTTGCCGGGCCGGGATTCGTGAACATTCGCCTTGGTGACGGCTTCTGGCAGGCGCGGCTGGCGGACATGCTGGCTGCTGGGACGGATTACGGCCGGTCCACTATCGGCGCGGGCCGCAAGATCAATGTCGAATATGTTTCGGCCAACCCGACGGGCCCGATGCATGTCGGCCATTGCCGCGGCGCTGTTGTGGGTGACGCCTTGTCCAACCTGCTGGCCTTTGCCGGCAGCGAGGTGACCAAGGAATATTACATCAACGATGCCGGCGCGCAGATCGGCGTGCTCTCGCAGTCGGCCTTCCTGCGTTACCGCGAAGCGCTGGGCGAGACGATCGGAGAGATCCCGGCTGGTCTTTATCCCGGCGATTACCTCGTGCCGGTGGGCAAGATGTTGGCCGACACCTATGGCCGCGAGCTTCTCGACAAGCCGGAAGACGAAGCGATCGCGCTGATTGCGGACAAGACGATCGACGCAATGATGGACATGATCCGTGAGGATCTGGCCGCCCTCAACGTGCATCACGACGTGTTCTTTTCGGAGCGCACGCTGCATGCCGACAATGCCAAGCAGATCCGCTCGGCGATCAGCGACCTGACGCTCAAGGGACACGTCTACAAGGGCAAGCTGCCGCCGCCCAAGGGCCAGAAGCCGGAAGACTGGGAAGATCGCGAGCAGACGCTGTTTCGCTCCACCGAAGTGGGGGACGATATCGACCGGCCGCTGGTGAAGTCGGACGGCGCCTACACCTATTTCGCTGCCGACGTCGCTTATCTCAAGGACAAGTATGTCCGCGGCTTCGATCAGTTGGTCTACATCCTGGGTGCCGACCACGGCGGCTATGTGAAGCGGCTGGAAGCGCTGGCGCGGGCTGTGACCGACGGCAAGGTCGAGCTGACCGTGCTGCTGTGCCAGCTCGTTCGGCTCTTGCGCGCTGGTGAGCCCGTGAAGATGTCGAAGCGTTCGGGCGAGTTCATCACGCTGCGCGACGTGGTGGATGAAGTCGGTCGCGACGCGATCCGCTTCATGATGCTTTATCGCAAAAACGGCGAGCCGCTCGATTTCGATTTCGCCAAGGTCACCGAGCAGTCCAAGGACAATCCGGTTTTCTACGTGCAATATGCTTCGGCACGCTGTTATTCGGTGTTCCGTCAGGCCAAGGAGCAGATGGGGCTGGAGCGGCCGGATCGCGCGACGCTGGCCAAGGACACCGCGCTGCTGACCGATGCCGGCGAAATCTCGCTGATCCGGAAGCTGGCTGAATATCCGCGCATGATCGAGAGTGCGGCGGTTGCGCTCGAGCCGCATCGGGTGGCGTTCTACCTTTACGATCTCGCCAGCAGCTTCCATGCGCACTGGAATCGCGGAACGGACAATCCGGATTTACGATTTGTAAGGGTTAACAATCCTACATTGACTCTTGCCAGGCTGGGACTGGTGCAGGCGGTGTCGGATGTTCTGACGTCGGGATTGGCGATCGTCGGGGCGGATGCCCCGGAGGAGCTACGCTGATCTAGCTGCCACCTTTTTCCCACAAAAGCTTGGTACGGGCCCAGCCCGTCGTGCGACGTCGCCGGCGTCCGACCGAGTTCAAGTACGGGAAAGATCATGGCAGACACTTCATCCAACCGTGCTTCCGCCGCGCCGATCGCGGAGGACGATCCGTTTGCGGAACTGACCCGTATCATGGGGTTCGATCCGCGGGTGAAGGTGCACCAGCCGCAGCAGCCGGTTGAGCCGGACTTCGGCCTGGATCTCGAGCGCGAACTGCTGGGCGAGTTCCACAGCGACCAGGACAATGAGCCGGCATCGGCTATGCAGCGCGCTGTTGAAGCACCGCGCCAAGAGCCGGTGTTTGTGCAGCCGGAAGCCGTTTCGCCTGCTGAAGTGCCGGTCGACGATCTGCAGGATCATGCCTCCGCAGCGGCGATCCAGGCCTATCAGGCTGACGACGAGACAGTTGATTTCCGACAGGCCGCGGACGCCTTTGTCGCGGAGCCGGAACAGAGTGCGGCCGAGCCGGATGCCGATCCGTTTGCGGATTTTGAGCTGAGCTTCGACGAAGACGAGACGATCTCCACCAGCGACGTGCTTCATCAAGCATCCGAGCCTCAGCCTGTTGAGGCTGTTGAAGCGTCGGCACCGTCGCAGGCGGCTGCGGAAGAGGATGACGAGATTGAAGCGGCTTATGCAGCTCTTCAGGCCTGGCAGGATGACCGCGACCAGCAGGCGGCGCAGCACAGCCAGGCTGAGTCGATCGAAAGCAAAGCCGTAGAGAGCGAGCCTGAGGCGGTGTCTGTCGCCGAGCCGCAGCTTGAAGCCGTTGAGGATTTCCAAAAGGTCGAGCCGGTCGCTGATGAGCCGGCTGAGCTCGAGGCGTTTGATTCGCTCGATCTGCAACTTGCGGAGGAACTCGCCCGCGAGGCCGATGCGACCGGATCGAATGACGTTGCTTCGTTCGAGAAAGAGCCGTCAGCTGTTGAAACGCAGCCCGCGTTGGTCGCTGACCACAAGGCTGATGTGGTCGAGGCGCAATCGGAGTCGGATCCGCTTGGTGACTTCGACTTGAACGGCTGGGATGATGCCCAGTCGAATTCATCGCCTGAGCGCGATGTTTTCACGGCTGAAGAAGGCTGGCTGGACGAGGGTTCCGTGGCGCTCGATGAGCCGCAGGTGCTGTCGCAGAGCGATCGGGACGGTGCGCTAGACCATGCTCAGCATGAAGCGCCGCAGTCCGAGCAGTGGGCGCTTGTCGAGGCTGAGGCCGAGCAAGAGCAGCAAGCCACGCCGGCGCATGACGAAGCGTTCGAGCGCGAGTTGTTTGATCTGCTTGGCGGCGAGATGGACAGCCAACAGGACGCGCAGGCCGCTTCGGCACCTGAAGATGACAGCTGGCTCGAAGGCATCGATTTTGCCGAAGCCGATGCGCAGGATGAGGCGCAAGGCAACCAAGCTACGGTTGCTCAGGTGGCCGATGCGGAAAATGACGATGCCTTGTGGCATCTCGACTTTTCCGAGGTTGAAACGGCATCTGCTGCTGCTGCCACCGCTGCTCCCGTGTCTTACGCCGCGTTCAACGCTGAGCCGGAAGCACGAAGCCAGGACACCACGGCTGAGCCCGATCTCGGCGACTTCGAGATGGCCGAGCTTCTGGATGACGACGCAGTTGAGCGCGACATCGAGGCCGCTATGGAAGCCGAAACCGCGCAGTCGCAGGCACCTGCTGGTACCAGCGTGGCTGCGATGTCTGCCGCTGCAGCAGTTTCAGCCGCTGCCGCTTCTTCCTTGAACACCGAGACACGCGCCGGCACCGACCGTGCGCCCTCGGCCCCCGCCTACACCAACACTGTCTCGACCGCGGTTCCTGATCCCGTGGAAGAGCCTGCCCAACTCGATATGGAACCCGAAGCCATGCAGCCTTTTGATGAACGGGCTTTCGACGCCGCTCTCGCCGATGAACTGGCCGCCGATCCGTATGGCCGGGACGATGATCGTAATACCGGCTATCGCCAGCATGCCTCGGCCAGCTACGGCTACGCCTCGCAGGCACGGCCGATGGTCAATGCGCCGAGCATGCGCGCGGATGTGCCGGATATCGAAACGGTCGACTTCGTGGATCAGCGCCTGGCGCATTCCGACGAACTTGATCTGCCGGAAGTCGATTACGGCCGCGAGCCCGCGCCGCGTGCCAACGGCTTCGATGATTTCGATTCACAGTTCGAGTCCGCCTTCCATTCGCTGAACGCAGAGCCGGCCGGTCAGGCAAGGCGCGAAGAGCCGGAAGCGCAGCGCCAAGCCAGCTCGCAGAACTGGGACGAGCATCTCGACTTCTCCATGGGTGCGGCGGCCGCAGGGGCGGCAGCTGGTGCATCGGCCGGGCGCTATGAGTCCGATCTGTCGCGCGCGGGCATGTATGAGCCGGAAGACGACGACAACTATTACCAGCAGTCAGCTCGATCCCAGCCCCGTCAGGGCATTCTTGGCCGTCGCGGCATGTTGATGGCCGGCGCTGTTGCAGCGATCGTCCTGATCGGCGGCGTCGCCATTCTGGCCATGCCGGGCGGATCGGTGGGCAGTGGCGGCGAGCCCACGCTGGTGCGGGCTGATGCCGATCCGATGAAGGTGCGTCCGGAAAACCCGGGTGGTACAACCGTGCCGAACCAGGACAACGTCGTTTATGATCGCGTCGGTTCCGGCCAGCCGCTCGGCGCGCCGACGCAGGAACGCCTGATCTCCGAAGACGCCGCGCCGGTGGATCTGGCCGCGCAGGAGGCCGACGAAGACTCGATTGCGAGCCTGTCCGCTCTTGATCCCGAAGGCACAGATCCCGAAGGTGCCGATGTCGGTGATGTCGATGAAGAAGCCGTCGGCACTGCAGGCAAGGCCGAAGATCGTTTGACGCCGGATACGGCGGGCAATCAGCAGGTCCCGGAAGAGATGGTGGCGGTCGCGCCGCGCCGCGTCCGCACCATGGTGGTTCGCCCCGATGGCTCGCTTGCGCCGCGTGAGGAAGACGCCGCAGCGCCCGCGCCG
>NZ_DAMBUH010000062.1:0-20959 GCF_032053605.1 Tianweitania sp. | reverse complement strand
CGCTTAGCATAGCGTACCAGCGCCGGGCCGCGTACCTGTTCGTCAACGCAAACCAGCACGCGCTCGCCTGCGTCCCACGGACCGGCAATGGCGTGGGACTGCATATGGCGCAGCAGCTGGTCGTCGACCCGCTGCGCGGTGCGTCGCAGCGCCAGTTCGCGCAAGGCCGTCAGATTGCCGGGCGAAAAATAGTTCTCGATCGCGCGCTTGGCCGTCCGGGGAAGATAGACCTTGCCGTCATGCAGGCGCTTGATGAGATCGTCGGGTGTGACGTCGATGATTTCGATATCGTCGGCGCGATCGATGATCGAATCCGGCACCGTCTCACGCACCCGGATGCGCGTGATCTGCGCAACGACATCGTTGAGGCTTTCGACATGCTGAATGTTGAGTGTCGAATATACATCGATGCCGCGATCGAGCAGCTCCTGAACATCGAGGTATCGCTTGGGATGGCGGCTGCCGGGCGCGTTGGTGTGGGCGAGTTCATCCACCAGAACGAGCGCCGGCCGGCGCGCGAGGATGGCATCGAGGTCCATCTCTTCCAGCGCCTGGCCCTTATAGGGCATTGCCTTGCGCGGGATGATCTCGAAGCCATCGAGCAGCGCCTGCGTTTCCTTGCGCCCATGGGTTTCCACCACGCCGATCACGACATCAAGGCCGTCGCCCTTTCGGGCGCGGCCGGACATCAGCATCTCGTAGGTCTTGCCGACGCCAGGTGCTGCGCCGAGAAAGATCTTCAGCCGGCCAAGCCCTTCGCGTCTGGCAGCCTCCAGCAGGGCATCGGGCGATGGCCGGCCGGCGTCGTTCAGATCATCATCCACCATCAGAGCTGGTTCACCTCACCGCCCGCATCACGCGTGAAAGCCGGCATCTCATGTAGAACAAGATGCCGGTCAAAGTCTTCATCGTGTCTTCACTGCGCCGCACTGGCATCCAGCGCCATGTTCAAGGCGAGCACGTTGACGACAGGCTCACCCAGGAAGCCGAGTTGGCGCCCTTCGACATGGCTATCGACCAGAGAGCGGATCGCGGCTTCATCCTTGTTGCGGGCCCGTGCCACACGCGCCACCTGGAAGTAAGCGGCTTCCGGCGAGATGTGCGGGTCGAGGCCACTGCCCGACGCGGTTACCAGATCCATCGGCACGGCAGCGTTCGCGTTCTCCGCCTTGAACGCTTCCGTGTCTGTCCGAATGCGGTCGATCAGCTTCGGGTTGGTCGGCCCTAGATTGGAACCGCTGGAGCTCGCGGCATTGTAGCCATCGCCGGCCGCCGACGGACGGCCGTGGAAGTAGGTCTCGCCCGTAAACGCCTGACCGATCAACGTGGAGCCGATGACCTGGCCGTCACGCTCAATCAGGCTGCCATTGGCTTGTGCGGGGAAGATCGCCTGCGCAAGGCCGGTCATGCCCAGCGGATAGATGAGGCCGGTGAGGATGGTGAAAACGACGATCATGACGATCGCGGGTTTGAGCTGTTTCAGCATGATGTTTCCTTAAGCGAGGCCGAGCGCGGTGATCGCCATGTCGATGGCCTTGATGCCGACGAAAGGCACGACGATGCCGCCAAGACCGTAGATGAGGAGGTTGCGGGACAGAAGCGCGCCGGCACCGACAGCGCGATACTTCACGCCACGAAGCGACAGCGGGATCAGCGCCACGATGATGAGCGCGTTGAAGATGATCGCAGACAGGATGGCGCTTTCCGGCGTCGCCAGCCCCATAATGTTGAGCGCACCCAGCTGCGGATAGAAGGCCAGGAACATCGCGGGAATAATCGCGAAATATTTGGCGACGTCGTTGGCGATGGAGAAGGTGGTCAACGCACCACGCGTCATCAGCAACTGCTTGCCGATTTCCACGATCTCGATGAGCTTGGTCGGGTCGGAGTCGAGATCCACCATGTTGCCCGCTTCGCGCGCGGCCACCGTGCCGGTGTTCATCGCAACGCCCACATCGGCCTGCGCCAGCGCCGGTGCGTCGTTTGTGCCGTCGCCGCACATGGCGACCAGCTTGCCCTTGGCCTGTTCGTCGCGGATCAGCTCGAGCTTCATCTCGGGCGTCGCCTGAGCCAGGAAGTCGTCCACGCCGGCCTCGGCCGCAATTGCCGCCGCCGTCATCGGGTTGTCGCCGGTGATCATCACCGTGCGAATGCCCATCTTGCGCAGTTCCGCAAAGCGCTCGCGGATCCCGCCCTTGACGATGTCCTTAAGGTAGATCACGCCGAGCAGCCGGCCGTCCTTGGCCACCGCGAGCGGCGTACCGCCAGCGTCGGCAATCGCCTGCGTGTCGCGCTCTTCCTGGCTGCCTGTCAGCCCCACATGCTTCAGCACGGACTCGACCGCGCCCTTGCGGATGGAGGACCCGTCAAAGTCCACGCCGCTCATGCGGCTTTGCGCGGTGAAGGGTACGAAACTGGCATTCAGGCTGGCCATGTCGCGGGCGCGGATGCCGTATTTCTCCTTAGCCAGAACGACGATGGAGCGGCCTTCCGGTGTTTCATCAGCGAGCGATGCAAGCTGTGCAGCGTCGGCCAGTTCGGCAGCCTCGACGCCACGAATGGGCCGGAACTCGGTGGCCTGACGGTTGCCGAGCGTGATCGTGCCGGTTTTATCGAGCAGCAGCGTGCCAACGTCACCCGCCGCTTCCACCGCACGGCCGGACATTGCCAGCACGTTGAAGCGCACCAGGCGGTCCATGCCGGCAATGCCGATCGCCGACAAAAGCGCACCGATCGTGGTGGGGATGAGCGTCACGAACAGCGCCACCAGCACGATCACTGAAATGCTGCCGCCGGCATACGATGCAAAGCTCGGGATGGTCACCACCGCAAAGGTGAAGATCAGCGTCATGCCGGCGAGCAGGATGTTGAGCGCAATTTCGTTGGGCGTTTTCTGCCGTTCCGCACCTTCCACCAGCGAGATCATCCGGTCGATGAAGGTCGAACCGGCTGCCGCCGTGATCCGTACGCGAATGACGTCCGACAAAACCTGAGTGCCGCCGGTCACCGCCGAGCGATCGCCGCCGGATTCACGGACAACAGGTGCGGACTCGCCGGTGATGGCCGCTTCATTGACGGACGCCACGCCTTCGATGACCTCGCCATCCGACGGGATGATGTCGCCGGCTTCCACCAGCACGATATCGCCCACCTTGAGGCTGGTGCCGGGAACGGTCTTGAAGTCGCTGCCCGAACCCATCGGCAGGAGCTTGGCCTGCGTTTCGGTGCGGGTGCGGCGAAGCGAGTCCGCCTGCGCCTTGCCACGCCCTTCAGCAACGGCTTCGGCGAAGTTGGCGAACAGCACGGTGAACCACAGCCACAGCACGATCTGGAAGGAGAAGCCGAGGCTTGGAGAGCCGGTTGCAAGGTCCTTGACGAGGAGGACGGTGGTCAGCGCGGCGACCACGGCCACCACGAACATCACCGGGTTCTTGGCCAGGCTGCGCGGGTCGAGCTTGCGCAGGGCGCCGGATAAAGCGGGTATGAGAATGCGAGCATCCAGAAGGCTCGCGGATTTGGACTGGCTCATAGGAGACTCCAGCGGGAATTGTCTTGTGACAGCAGCGCGATCATTCAGGTCGCCGTGAAAATCAGGGTGAGCGCTTTGGCCAGGGTCCCGAGTGCCAGCATCACCAGGGTCATACCCAGGAGGATGCTGCGTGGCTTCGGGACGGTGTTTCCTTCTCGCGTGGGCAAGTGCGAGCGCGGATAAAGGAGACACCGAACCTGGTTGAGCGAGAGGGCCATGACCGTTTCGGTCAGAAGGTCTGGCCTGCAATCGTTGCGAGATGTTCGACGATCGGTCCGACGGCCAAAGCCGGGAAGAATTCCAGCCCGCCGAAGATCAGCACCACGCCGACAAGGAGGCCGACAAACAGCGGGCCCGTGGTCGGGAACGTGCCCGAGGAAGCCGGAACCGCCTTTTTCGCCACCAGCGAACCGGCCATCGCCATAACTGGAACGATCATCGCGAAGCGACCGATCAGCATCGCGAGACCGAGCGTGATGTTGTACCAAGGCGTGTTCGCAGACAGGCCGCCAAGCGCCGAACCGTTGTTCGCGGCCGCCGAGACATAGGCGTACAGCACTTCGCTGAAGCCGCGCGGACCTGGGTTCGCCATCGACGCGACGCCTGTTTCCAGGACAACCGCTACCGCCGTGAAGCCCAACATCGCCAAAGGCAGGATGAGAAGCGCGAGCATCGCCATCTTGACCTCCTTGGCCTCGATCTTCTTGCCGACATATTCCGGCGTCCGACCCACCATCAGGCCGGCCACGAAGATCGACACGACCACGAACAGCAGCATGCCGTAAAGACCAGCACCAACACCGCCGATGACGATCTCGCCCAGCATCATGTTGATCATCGGGATCATGCTGCCGAGCGCGGTGAAGCTGTCATGCATGGCAATCACCGCGCCGCAGGACGCTGCCGTCGTGATCACCGCGAACAAGGCCGACACGGCGACGCCGAAGCGCACCTCTTTGCCTTCCATGTTGCCGCCATCCAGGCCAAGCGCATGGACGATCGGATTGCCGGCGGCTTCCGCCCAGTAACAAACAGCTACGCCGGCGATGAACAACACGCCCATGGCTGCGAGGATCGCCCAGCCCTGACGCTCATTGCCGACCATGCGGCCGAACACGTTGGTCAATGCCGCACCGATCGCAAAGATCGCGACCATATGGATGAGGTTGGTGAGTGCCGTCGGGTTTTCAAACGGATGCGCGGCGTTGACGTTGAAGAAGCCGCCGCCATTGGTGCCGAGATGCTTGATCATCATCTGCGAGGCGACCGGACCCTGAGCGATCACCTGCTGCGCGCCTTCCAGCGTGGTGGCCGTGGTGTAGGGGCTGAGGTTTTGCGGCACGCCCTGCCACACGAGAACGAGCGTTCCGATCACGCAGATCGGCAAAAGGATGTAGAGGATGGCGCGGGTGATATCGACCCAGAAGTTGCCGAGCGTCTGCATCGACTTGCGCGAGAAGGCGCGGATCAGCGCCACCGCGATGGCGATGCCGCTCGCTGCGGACACGAAGTTCTGCACCGTCAGCCCCGCCATCTGCGTGAGATAAGACAACGAGCTTTCGCCGCCATATGCCTGCCAGTTCGTGTTGGTGACGAAACTCACCGCCGTGTTGAAGGCGAGGTCCGGCGCGACCGACGGCATCTCCGCAGGATTGAAGGGCAAAGCGCCCTGGAACCGCTGCAGCAGATAGAGCACTGCCACGCCAGCAAGGCTGAAGAACAGCAATGCGGCCGAGTACGCCGTCCAATGCTGTTCCTCGCCGTCGCTGGTACCGGCCAGGCGGTAAAGCCCGCGTTCAACCGGACGGAACGCGAAGGAAAGGAACGTGCGCTCGCCATTGAAGACACGCGTCATGTAGCCGCCAAGCGGCTTCGCGAGAAGAATGATGATCCCGCAATAAATCAGGATCTGGATCCAACCGTTAAGGGTCATGGCCGTTGCTTTCAGAGAATGGTCGCTACGGCTCAGAACCGTTCAGGACGAACGAGCGCGTAAGTGAGGTAGGCGAAGATGAAGACGGCGACACCCGCGCCGAGAATGTAGTCGATGAGCATCGATCGGGCCTTTGGCTCTACAGCTTGCTGCAGCTTTGGATGTAAGCGAACGACAGTGCGAAGAACGCGACGGTCAGTCCGACCATGACGAGATCCATGTCCCACTCCTGATGGCTGCTTCCCGGCGTCGAAAACCGGCGCGCGGAAGCAAATTGCCGCGCAGGTTCGACCCATGCGCGGCAGGTTGATGATGACGGGAATATCGGTCCGAACCGCATAGGGGTTCGAGACAGGGTGGGAGCCGAAGAAATAGGATTCTCATATATGGAAGCCGGTTAGGCTGTACCGGGCTCAGAACAGCGTCGACATGGCACTGCCTACGTGTTCAGCATGATGAGGATGCTGACGACGCTGACGAACAACGAGACGATCATGAAGATCGCCACCCATTCGGTTTTAGGCATGTCAGATCTTCCAGAACAGGATCAAAGCGCGCTCCATCGCACAAGCGCGGTGACGGCAACGAGCAAGACGGCGATCACGGCAAGCCGGACTAGGATCCAAAGCTCATTCGGACTGTCCGCCTGCACGGAGCGTCGGTCAGGCCGGCGTTCAATCCTGACCATCGAACGGCTGTGCTGAAGGTGATCGGGCATGATAGGCCATCTCACCATGGCCGCACCTGTTTAGACCCCTGTTCCCCATGCTTGGTCGCGCTAGCTTTCAACCGGATGGTCGACATCGGCAGGCTTGGCCATCGCGAGGAATATCGCGCGGGATCGAGGCGCAGCTGCTGATCGTCACCAGGCTCGCTTGCCTTCAACAGGCGCTTCGTCGCCGTATCCAGCCCCTGCCGGATGCGCGCTGCGGTTTCGGCCATCACCGGCACCAGCGGTAGCCGCACCTCGGTCGAATGGCTGGGATGGCTCAACGACATCAGGTATTTGATCGTGCAGGGATTGGTTTCCAGCGAAAGCGCGTCGAGAAGATCCTCGAATACGCTCAGCATCCATCGGGCTTCGATCTCGTCGCCGGACAGAGCATGCGCGCGAAGCGTACTCCATTCCTCAGGATAGGCGTTCGAGATCACCGATATGACGCCGTCGGCACCACCAAGCATCGCATCGCAGGCGGTCCTGTCGTCACCGGAGTAAACGCGGAAATTGTCCGGCACCCGCTGTTTGATGGCGCGGCAGCGTTCGGGATCGCCGCTGGCATCCTTGATGCCGACGATCTCTTCCATCTCGCTCAAGCGCGCAACGGTCTCCACTGAAAGGTCGACACCGGTTCGTGCTGGAACATTATAGAGGATAATCGGCAAATCCGAGCGCAGCGCTACCGCTTCGAAATGCCGGAACAGCCCTTCCTGCGAGGGGCGGTTGTAATAGGGCGTCACCACAAGCGCGGCATCGGCGCCGAGCTTTCGGGCATGGCGAGTTGCGGTGATGGTGCTTGCGGTGGCGTTGGTTCCGGTTCCAACGACCACCGGAACCTTGCCGTCCGCGCCGACCACGACAGCTCGGATCAGCCAGTCGCGTTCCATCTCGTCCAGCGTCGGCGTTTCGGCCGTGGTGCCGCAGGCAACCAGCCCGTCGATGCCGGCCGCGATCTGCCTGGCAATATCGGCGTCATAAGCGCTAGCATTGATGCGGCCTTCGCGGAAGGGGGTGACCAACGCGGTGAACGTTCCTCTGGGAAGGATCATGACGCATGTCCCGGCGCGGCGTTGCGCGAAGCATCCAGGTGAAACACATTGGCTTTGCGGGCTTGCTCGAACGTCTCGACGTCAAACCCGTCATCGCCCATGACGATCACCTCGCCATGGCTGTGCGACCGGGCCTCGCTTCGCGCGAAGCGCCTGGCCTCGTCAGCCGAGCGGAAAAATCCGCCGGTGCTGCGATCGGGCGTGGAAACGAGCCATTGGCTCTCATGGGTGCAGCAGATGATGAAGGTACAGGTCGACCTTTGATCATCGTCGCAACGGTGAATGACACTCATTCTCTTGACCTCTTGCGTGACCCGCCGATGCGGGCCGCCCAAATGTCGGACGAGCGCCATAGGATATCGATTGGCCTGTCATGGCCGCGGCATAGGAATGTGATGATGATCGCAGCTGGGGACGCGCGAAAACGCATACAAAAAATCGGCGCTTTCCTAACCAGTCACCTTGCTTGAAAGCGACCGATGATGGCATCTGGATAAGAGAGGATACGATCATGTTCGAAGCAGGTTTCATTCGGTCGCGCGGCGCATGTGCCTTGGCCCTGCTGTTCCTTTGCGCGTCCCTCGCGGCTGCCAAAGCCGAGAGCGCAACCCCAAGCGTTACCGTTACCGCCGGTTCGGATGGCATCATGGATGCCTGCAACAGCGTTGGCCGCGTGACCGGGCTCGATCCGAGGGGCGACAATTTCCTTTCGGTGCGCAGCGGACCTGGCGGCAAGTACACGGAGATTGCCCGGCTCGCGTCCGGTGCCGACATCTTCATCTGCGATGAGCGCAGTCCATGGCTCGGCGTCATCTATCCACCCGATGATGCCACCGTTGATTGCGGCACGGACGCTTATTCGGATGAGGCAAAGCCTTACACCGGACCTTGTCGGTCCGGCTGGATCCACCAAAATTTTGTCGAGGTGATCGCCGGATGATCTCCGGATCGCCTGCAACGCGGTACAGTGAATTGGTGGCGCAAATGAGCAAAGCTGGCGAGAAAGAGGGTCATGCGCCAGATCGGTTTGCCTGACATCGTCGCATTAAGCCGCTTTTAAATAGGTTTTGCAGCAAGTCTTGATCTAGGTCACGCTATGCCTGCGTCTTTAGTCGAAGGCTTGCTTGCACGTGGCGGAAAACAATCCACGGTTTCTATTTTTCTTCTGGAAGTTGCATCTACGATCTTGCGCAGCTTGCTTGAAGCGCATAACCGCAAAGTCAGTTGAGAGGCCGGTGGCGGCAAACCACGGGCCAACATCAAATCGGCATCATCAGCCTCGTCGGGCTCCTGTGTGATTTGATTGAGAGGTCGGTCGGGGGAGCATACACATGTCATCGGACGAGGCTGCAACAAGCAATCTCCCCTTCTGGAAGCGCTCACCGGCTGTCGGTCTGGTGCTCTGGCTGATCGTGGTGCCGGCAGCACTGGCAGCCTTGGGTGCGTGGCAGATCCAACGCTCCGGCGTAGTGCTGGAAAACTATGAAGCACTTGCCACCGACCTGCCGCAAACGCTGGAAAAGGTGCGGGAGATCGCCGCGACCGAGCCGATGGCCATGCTGCAGTTCGGCGATGGCGACGATTCCCGCTCCATGACGGCTTCGATGGCGCAGGCGGAACTCGAGGGTGCCGTCGATGGCATCAACACGGATCTGCAGGTCGCCAAGGTGCGCGCGCCTTTGGCCTGGGGCACGGTGATCGGCAGCGTTGTCGCCTTGATCGCGGCCCTGATCGGCCTAGCCGCCGCCGGTTTGGCAGGCGTTCGGGCGAAACGATCGCGCGACCAGCTGATCCTCAGCTTCGAGCGTTTGCGGTTCATCCTGCCTTTCCTGCTGGCGGCCGTGATCGTCGGCTTCAGCGTGGCGATCTTCTGCGGCACGCTGTTTGAATCGCTCAGCCTGTGGTTCTGGGAGCGTGTGTCGGGTAACGGCATCAAGCTGGTTGGCGGCGCGCTGGTTCTGGCGGGCATCGCCGTTTATGGCGCTTTCACTGCCGTTCTTGGCTTGCGCCAGGTGTTTGCGCTGTTCACGCCGGAGCCGATGGAAGTGAAAGCGCGCATCGTCAGCGAAGCCGATGCGCCGGGTCTGTGGCGCTTCGTGCGCGAGCTAGGCCGCCGCCAGGAAGCCGTCGTGCCGGACACCATCATTGTCGGTCTCACCGATGGTTTCTACGTCACCGAAGCTCCCGTTCATCTAATGCCGGAAGACCGGCTTCTGGAAGGGCGCACCCTTCATCTGCCCGCCCCGCATCTGGAGCTGCTCGATACCGCCGAAATCGCGGCAATCGTCGGGCACGAGCTGGCGCATTTCACCGGTGATGATACCCGCTACAGCACGCGCTTTGCGCCGATCTATGCCGGTTTGTGGCGGGCACTGAACGCTCTGCAATTTGCCAAAGGCGGCGAGTTCGTGGTGCAGCCAGCACTTCGTTTAGGCTTCCACGCGGTTGGTCGTCTGGACGTCGCGGTCGCCCATTGGAGCCGCTTGCGCGAATTCGAGGCCGACAAGAAGGGCAGCCTTGTCAGCGGGCCCAAGGGCGCTGTGTCCGCGCTGATCCGCAGCAGCATTGCGGCGCCGGCCGTGCATGCCGGCCTCGACAATGCCTTCCAGCGTCCGGAAGCCAGCGGCGCTAATCTGGTAGCCGAGATCGCGGAACTGGTCCGCCGCGAAGGCCTGTCCGATCCGGCTGAGCATCTGGAAGACCGCCAGCCGCATCCCACCGATAGCCATCCGCCAACCAGCCAGCGTATCGCGGCACTCGGCGTAACACTGGACGAAGCCGTTCTCGCGCATGCAACGCGGCGGCCGGAAGCCGATCAAGCCTCGTTTGGCCAGAAAGGTTTTCGCGATTGGACGGCTTTCTGCACCAGCCTCGGCACAGACTTCCTCGGTGAAGCCCAGCAGTTCCAGACACAGTATCGCCAGGAACTCGAGGACGCGGCGGCGAGTGTGGTTGAGGACGAGGTTGTCATCTACGACAATATCAAGGCTATGATCTGGATGATGGCGATCGTCGCAGTCATCTTCCTTGCCATCGCCTTGTTCGTTTTCGTTGATCAGCTTGGCGTAGGCACTGCCCGCCTGATCATCGGTGGTTTTGCAGCGCTCATTGGTTTGGGTTTCGCGTTCTATGCCTACTCCCTATCGCGTCGGATCGAGACGCCACTGATGGTGCTGACACGCGACACGCTGGTCTCGCCGCGTCTGGATGCCCCGATCGCCTGGACAGACATCGCGACTTACGGCGTATATGCTTCGCAGCGGTTCGCCCTGGTGCTGACCCTGCACGAGCACGCGCCTTTGCCCAAAACCAAGCGGTGGTCGGTCTACACGAAGGTGCAGCGTCGTAAGCGGGATGTCACGCTCGGCGCCATGGGCATCCGCGGCATGAAGCCCGACGACTTCCATGAGCTGATCGGCCGTTATCTCCAGGCGGCTTACGCCCGGCGTGAGCTGGAAGCAAAAGCCTCAAGGGCCGCATGAGCGATCAGCCTCGATCGCACGACTGAGAAGCAAGGAAAGTCAACATGGCGCGTCGATCCGTTCTGCCCGCAGCCGCTCTGGCGATCACCACCTGGCTCACGCCGCCGTCCTTTGCGCAGGAGGTTGGCACGGCACCGGAACCCGCGACTGCGGGAACAGCGCAGACGGCGTTGAAGCTGCAGGAAGCTCTGACGTCCTATGTGACGGCGCTTCCCTTTGACAAGAAGATCCTGCGCGTCGAACCAGATCCCGCCGGCCACCGTATCACGCTTGATCCGGCAGCCTACCTGGTCGAATTGTCGGGCACATCAATCAAGTTCGCGCCGATCTCCATCGTCGTCAGTGAGCGCACTGATGGAAGCTGGAACGTGTTCACCCAGAGCCCGGTCGAGTTCTCCACTGATTTCGAACTGGAGGGCCATAAGCAGCACTCGGAATACAAGCAGGATTCGCTTCTTTTCAAAGGCATCTATTCGCCTGAGATCGCGAGCTTCCTGTCAGCCGCGAGCCGTACGGGAACCATTTCCAGCGAGTCGAGCGATGGGCTTTCCAGCAGCACGGCCGGTATTTTTGCAACGACCATGACCATGACGTCGTCGCCGGCCGGCACCCGCTTGGCAGACATCGCATTCAGCCAGACCTACGACGCTTTTGCGCAGTCAGCATCCGTCCATATACCCGATGGGTCGGACGAATATCCGCTTGCCATGAGCGCGGATATGCGTGCGGAAGAAATTAGCGCAAAGGTCGATGTGAAGGCAGCCCACACACGCGCCGTCCTCGATCTTTACACACTCCTCCTCAAGCATATCGAAGAACTCGATGCCGATGCCAACGCGGCCCTGCGGGGGCCGTTGGGTGCGGAGCTGAAAACAAAGATCCGAGCCATCCTGCCGCTGTGGACCGACCTCCAAGGCGAAGCGCATGCGCGCGACGCCAGCATCGACATTGGCTACGGCAGAATGCAGGCAAAAACCCTGCGGCAGACAATGCGAGCAAGCGGTATCAGCACGAACGCCTCGCTCGACGTGGACTTGGCGCTGGATGGTCTGACCTTGGACATTCCGCAGCTTCCCGCCTGGAGGGCCGGCTTCATCCCCGATCTCGTGGAACTCGGCTTTGCGGTATCCGGCGCAGATCTCGCCACGGCATCGGATATCCTGCTTCGCGAAATCCAGCTGGGCAATGATCCAGCACTGAGCCCGGCGGCTGAGGAGAAGATCCTGGGTGTGCTCGCCGTCGACCGCATTCGCAGTCAGCTGAAACCCAGCCGGTTCCGGTCGCGTGATCTGGAACTGAGCTTCAGCGGCGACACCAGCTTTGTGGGTGGACTGCCGCAGTCCAACATGACCATTACCACGCCCGGCCTCGACAAGGCCATCGCCACCTTGCAGGAGGCAGCGAAAACCGATCCTAGCCTCGACCAGGCGGTCGGCGCCTTGGCTATGGCGAAGGGCCTATCGAAGCCCGGACCGAATGGCGGGCTCGAATGGCTCGTTGTAGCGTCACGCGACGGTTCCGTCTCCGTCAACGGCGCCATGATGAAAGGCCCGGATGTTCCGCCGGTGCTGGACGACGAGCAAGATCCTGGGATCGAAAACCCCGCCGTCGAAGTTCCGCGTGATGAGCCCGATGTCGAAGAGCCTGCCGCGGAAGAAGAGCTTTAACCCGTCAGCTCGCCTCACGACCAGAACAGCAAAGCGCCGATCACGATCGTCATCCCGGCCGCAGCGATAGCGCCAACGCCGGGCATTGCGCCCTGCCGGTACATGAAGGCGATCATGACCAGCAATGCGGGCACCGCCGCGATCAGGCCCCAGGCTTGGTTCATGCTCGTTTCCTCAATTTGTTGCCATTCAAAGGCCGGCTGATGCGCAGCTGACGGCGTTAAATGCGACCAGCAGTCCGCAAAGGATCATGAGATAGACCACGAGGATCGTCCGCCAGCCGCGCGCATCCCGACCGATTCCCACGAAGCAGACCAGGATCAGCCAGGCCTTCACGCCCGCAACCGTGAACACGGTGAACGCCAGCAAGCCATGCGGCAGATGGTGGCTGGCAAGCGAAACGACCGCCAGGGTTCCGGCCGTCAGAGCCATCAGGGCGAGCCATGCTTTCGCGATTGTACTCATCGCGGCAGATACACGACCGGGAAGATCACCACCCACAGGAGATCCAGCAGGTGCCAGAACGCAGCCGCTGTTTCCAAGGTGTCGAGATCGCGCTGCCACGCCCCGATCGCCAGCAGCAGGAGGCCGAACACGATATGCAGCGCGTGAAAGCCGGTGACCAGGAAGTAAAGCTGGAAGAAGGTGCTCGATTCGATGCCGAAACCAGCCGCAAACATTGCGCTGTATTCTGTGCCCTTGATGACCAGAAACACCACGCCCACCGCCATCGCCGCGGCGAGGTAGGCGCGAAACGACAGCCCCTGTGACAAGCGCCGTGTAGCGGCGGCGACAAGCGCGCCGCTGGATAAAAGCACGACCGTATTCGCACCAGCCAGCAATGGGTGAAGATGCGCTTGGCCGGCGCTGAAAACGTCCGGATTCAAGAACCCCGCCACCGAGAATCCAACCAGCAGGACGGCAAACACGCCGAGTTCCCCGAGGATCAGAATCCAGATCATCGGATTGCCCGGCAGGCCGGCAAAGATGTCGCTGTCTCCTGCGATCTCGCCTGCCGTTTCGTCCTCGTCGCTCAGAGCGATCTCCTGTGTTTCCGCCGCATCGTCCGTGGACCTCCTTCAACCGCCATCTCCGCTGAAGTTCTTTGCGCCAGCGCAAAGAACGGGTCCGGCCGGCCCTTTAGGTCTGCATCCAAGCGCGGCGGGGACACCGCGTCTTACGCATGAATGCGAATGATCGCAGGAAGGGTGCCAGCCAGATGAGCGAGCGATTTACCAAGGCGGCGGCGCGCAACATTTTTTACGGGGGATCGATATTCTTCTTCGTCACCTTTGTTGCGCTCACCGGCCACACACATTTCTACATACGAACCCACAGCACGGATGAGGCGACGCTCACCGACAGCGTGGCGCGCGGCAAGCATGTCTGGGAGCAGAATGCCTGCATCAACTGCCATAGCCTGTTAGGCGAAGGCGCCTATTTCGCGCCCGAACTCGGCAATGTCTGGGTGCGCTATGGCGGCCGCGACGATCCGCAAAGCGCGCGCGAAGCCCTGATCGCCTGGATGCAATCGCAGCCGAGCGGCGCGGAAGGCCGACGCCAGATGCCGAACTTCCACCTGGACGATCAGCAGCTCAACGATCTCATCGATTTTCTGGAATTCACCAGTCGCGTGAACACGCAGAACTGGCCGCCCAACGACGCGGGCTGAGGAAACAACACCATGAAATATCCAACACAACGCGTAGCGTTCTACTACTTCACAGGCGCGATGATCCTGTTCGCCCTGCAGGTCACGGTCGGCGTGGTTGCCGGAACGGTCTACGTCTTCCCGAACTTCCTGGCAGACATCATCCCCTTCAACATCCTGCGCATGATCCACACCAACGCGCTAATCGTGTGGCTGCTGATGGGCTTCTTCGGCTGCGCCTATTACCTCGTGCCGGAAGAAGCCGAGCGTGACATTGAAAGTCCGATGCTCGCTTATATCCAGCTCGGCCTGCTGATGTTCGGCGCGGTCGCTGCCGTGATCGGATACCTGTTCGGCATCCATGAGGGCCGTGAGTTCCTGGAACAGCCGCTCTGGATCAAGGGCGCGATCGTCGTCGTGGCGCTGATCTTCCTTTACAACATTTCCATGACGATCCTGCGCGGCCGCAAGACCGCCATCGGCAACGTCCTTCTTCTGGGCATGTGGGGCATCGCCGTTTTCTGGCTGTTCGCATTCTACAACCCCGTGAACATCGCGCTCGACAAGGTCTATTGGTGGTACGTGGTCCATCTGTGGGTGGAAGGCGTGTGGGAACTGGTGATGGCGTCGGTCCTCGCCTTCCTCATGATCAAGATGACGGGCGTCGACCGCGAAGTCATCGAGAAGTGGCTCTACGCCATCGTCGGCCTGGCCCTGTTTTCCGGCCTGCTTGGCACCGGTCACCACTATTACTGGATCGGGGCGCCCGGTTACTGGCAGTGGATCGGTTCGATCTTCTCGACCTTCGAAGTGGCACCGTTCTTCGCCATGGTCATCTTCGCCTTCACCATGGTGTGGAAGGGCCGTCGCGACCATCCGAACCGCGCTGCCATGCTGTGGTCGCTAGGCTGCACGATCGGCGCCTTCTTCGGTGCCGGTGTGTGGGGCTTCATGCACACGCTGTCGTTCATCAACTACTACAGCCACGGCACGCAGGTTACCGCAGCGCACGGCCACCTCGCTTTCTTCGGCGCTTATGTGATGCTGAACCTCGCGATGATCACCTATGCGATGCCATATCTGCGCAACCGCAAGCCCTACAACCAGATCCTCAACATGTGGAGCTTCTGGCTGATGACGTCGGGCATGGCGTTCATGACCTTCGTGCTCACCTTCGCCGGTGTGGTTCAGGTTCACCTGCAGCGCGTGCTGGGCATGACCTACATGGAAGTGCAGGACCAACTCGTCCTGTTCTACTGGATGCGCCTGGGTACGGGCGCGGTGGTCGTGATCTCCGCCCTGATGTTCCTTTACTCCATCTACGGTCCGGCTCGTCAGGAGCGTCCTGCTCGCCAGGTGGCCCTGCAGCCTGCCGAATAACCCCCTTGCGGGCGGGCGAAGGCCCGCCTGCTCCCAGGAGTTCACCTTCCATGCCGACTTCACTCGCTTCCGTTTCGGCACTGCCCGAGACCAACATACCCTTTTACGCTCCGGTCGGCGCGGAATGCGCGATCTTTGAGCATGCCTACCGCAACCAGCTGCCCTTGCTGCTGAAAGGTCCAACGGGCTGCGGCAAGACCCGCTTCGTCGCCCATATGGCAGCCAAGCTCGGCCGGCCGCTTTATACCGTATCCTGCCACGACGATCTGACCGCCGCCGACCTCACCGGCCGCTACCTCTTGAAAGGCGGCGATACGGTCTGGGTCGATGGCCCGCTGACCCGCGCCGTGCGCGAAGGCGCGATCTGTTATCTCGACGAGGTCGTGGAAGCGCGCAAGGACGTCACCGTCGTGCTCCATCCCGTCACCGATGACCGCCGCACGCTTCCGCTGGAGCGAACGGGCGAGACCTTGCAGGCACCGCCGGAATTCATGCTGGTCGCGTCCTACAATCCCGGCTACCAGAACGTCCTGAAGACGCTGAAGCCGAGCACCCGCCAGCGCTTCATCTCTCTGCAGTTCGACTTCCCAAAGCTCGAAGCCGAAGCGGCCATCGTGTCGCGCGAAAGCGGCCTGGCGCAGGATCGCTGCATCGCCCTCGTCAAGGTCGCGGATGCCCTGCGCAATCTCAAGGGACAGGACCTTGAGGAAGGCGCTTCCACCCGCCTGATTGTGTATTGCGCGACCCTCATCAAGGCCGGGCTCGACATGGATACTTCCGTGCGCGTCGCGCTGCTCGAACCCTTGTCGGATGACCCGGAAATCCTCAACGGCCTCGTGCGCGTTGCACAGATTGCGATCGGCTGATGGGGTTCTGGACGTTCGAGCCGGAAGAAACGGTCGGGCGTTACTGGCACCGGCTGGTCGGCGCTTCCACCACCTATCGCGCTTACCCGGATGCGCGGGTCAGCCTGGATGAGATGCGCGAGCGGCTCGGATTGCTGTTCCGGGCACTCGGCGGCAGCGGCGCGATCCGCCTTGCCGCGACGGCCCATTCCGAGTCCAACCACAGGCTCAACATGCGCCAGGCGCTGGGCCTCGGCAAAGAGGTGATGGAGCGGCCGACACTCGATCTCAACACGTTGCGGCTGCCCGGCGCGATCGACGTCTTTCCCAACCGCGCAGACAACATCGCTTTGTATGAATGGCTGGCCGGCTGGTTTGCCCATGCCGTAGCGCCCGGCCCCGCAACCGGCAATCTCCTGCATGATGACATCGAGCGACTACATGCGGCAGCGCTGACCACACAGGCAACGCTTGCCGCCTGGCCCGGCCTGCGCGCAACTTATGCGCAGCTTTGCCAGGCCACGCTCGCCGTCCGCTCGAAACGCCATCTGCCGCAGCTCGAAGCCAAGCTTGAACAGGCGATCATTGGTGCCCTCGTGCAAGGGGTGGACCTCTCGCCCCGCATCTGGCGCGACAATGCCCTCCTCGAAGGCTCCGGCCTGACCTCGGCCTACCGCACCTACCTACCCGTGCCGCTGTGGGGCGAAGTCACGCGGGACGAGGAAAGCCCTGCCGCCGGCGATGAGGATGAAGCCGGCGGCGATGGCATGCAGGTGGACAGCCGCCGCCGCAAGGCCGTGCGCAAGTCGAGCGACAAGAGCGATCGCGGCGATCCGCTGATCCTGCATCGCTTCGAGACAATCTTCAGCCTCGCGGACATGATCAACGTCAATCGCAGCGTCGAGGATGATGACGAGGAAGGCGCAAGACAAGCGGCGGAAGACACGCCCGAACTCACCATCGGCGCGAACTCCAAGCGCGCCGCGACACGCCTGAAGCTCGATCTGGATCTCGCACCGCGGCAGGCCGACACGACGACGCTTGCGGAAGACTGCACCTATCCCGAATGGAACTGGAAGCAGGGGCGCTATCTCAAGGATTATTGCCGCGTCCATGCCATCCCCGCGCAGGAAGAAGGCGAAGACTGGTCGCCGGATGCGGATATGCAACGCACGATCCGCGATGTGCGCCGTCGCTTCGAAGCCCTGAGGCCGCGACGCCAAACCTTCCATGCGCAGCCCGACGGCGACGAGCTCGACCTCGGCATGGTCGTGCGCGACATCGCCGATCGTTCGGCGGGTGGTGCCGGCACCGAGCGCGTGTTCCTCCAAGCTCGCGCAGCGATGCGCGATCTCTCACTTGCCGTGCTGATGGACGTGTCGCTCTCGACCGACGCTTACATTCAGGAACGTCGCGTGCTGGATGTCGAGAAAAGCGCCCTCCTCGCCCTCACCCACGGCCTCACCGCCTGCGGCGACGAGCATGCCATCTTCACCTTCACCTCGCGTCGCCGGCAGAATGTGACGGTGGCGACCGTAAAAGGTTTCTCAGAAAAGCTCGACGCTCGTGTCATCCGCCGCATCGAGGCGCTGAAGCCCGGGCAATATACTCGCATCGGCGCAGCCATCCGGCATGTCAGCAAGCAACTGGAAAAGCGGCCCTTCAAGCACCGGCTGCTGCTGCTTTTGACCGATGGCAAGCCGAACGATGTCGATCATTATGAGGGCCGCTACGGCATCGAGGACACGCGCCACGCCATCTGGGAAGCGCGCAAACTGGGCTTGCGCGTCTTCGGCGTGACCGTGGACGAAAATGCCCGGGACTACGTGCCCCACATCTTCGGGCCCGGCGGCTACGCGATCGTCAAAGACATCGCGCGCCTGCCGGCCGCCCTGCCCGCCATTTACCGCCAGATCACGAGTTAACCCGGTCACTGCGTCAACGAGGAGAGCAGGCATCATGCCGAATAAATCCACCATCGTCCTAGCCAGCCTGCTGCTGAGCGGAGCCCCGGCTTTGGCACAGAACTCGCTGAAGCCCGACACGACGCCGGCCCTGCCCGTTCAGGAAGGCCAGGCGCTGCCTGCCGCAGACAAGGAGTTTCTCCAGCACGCCAACAATATGAGTCTGGCCGAGATCGAAGCCGCCAAGCTCGGCGCTGAAAAGGCGAGCGATCCCGCTTTGAAGGCGCTCAGCACCGAGCTGGTTGCCAAGCACGAAGCCTTGAGCAAGCGCCTGCAGGAAGAAGCGGCTCGCTTCCAGACTCCCGATGTGAAGCCGGATGCCGGCCGTGCCTGGGACGCCGACATCCAGCGCCTGCAGGGTCTGGATGGCGAGGCTTTCGACAAGGAATATGTGAGCTGGCAGATGCGCGTTCACCAACGTCTGGTCGCACTCTACCAGAAGCAGGCTTCGGACTCGCCGCAGACGGAACTTGCCAAGTTCGCGATTACCACGATGAACGAGATCCAGCAGCAGTTCAACGGGATCAAGGAAGCCGGCGCCAAGTTCGGCTTGGAAATCGACGCCGTCGGCCAGCCGCCGCAATATTGATCGGCTCAAGTACCAGACTTCACGCGCGACAAACCGGGTGCGAGGCTTTATCCTGCTGAACTCCTTCCGTCGCGCCATGACATAGCTTGGCGCGGCACCGGCATCGTGTACAAACGATGCCGAACAGTCGAAGGGGGGAAAATGCTGACCAAATGGACCCGCGCGATCGCTGTCGCCGCATTGACGATGCTGGCCAGCCATGTCGCAGCGCAAGATGCCGATAAGGTCGATCGACTGAACGTCCCTGGCCCGATCACCTTCCAGAACAAGTCCTACTCGCTCGCTTGGTCGTCAAAGCCGTCCGCCGACTACACCAAGCAGGAATATGTCCCGGCCGGCCAAAGCGTCGAAACCTTCAAGGACATGTTCCTTGTCGAAGCCGTGACGGGTTCGATCACCCCTGCGCAGTCGGCAAGTGCGCAGATCGACTTTCTGAAACAGCGCAAAGCCACCGACCCCGTCGTCAACTACGCGATCCTCCACAATGAGAAGACCGGCAACATCGTTGTCGATTTCGTCCTCAGCGATCTCCAGGCCGATCCGGTTGTGGTGGAATGGAACGCCTACCGGTACGCACCGCTAAAGGGCGGCAAAGGTGTTGCGCTTTATGGCATTAGCCGTCGCGCCTATGGCGAGGCCGATGCCAAGGCCATGCTCCAGAACCTGACCAAGATCCGCGACGCCGACCTCAACCCGCTTGCCTTGATGGACGTGCCTCCGATCAGCGTCAAGGACTGACCAAACTCAAGCCTGCCCAGCCGCCTGCCTGATCTTCTCGCGGCTGAGCGGCAGGTCGAAGATGCGCCGGCCGATCGCATTGCTGATCGCGTTCGCCAAAGCCGAACCGCCCGGCCCTTGGCTGCACTCGCCGGCCCCGAGGAAGGGCGTACCGGGACGCGGGATGATCTCCACGTCGATCTTCGGCGGCAAAGCGTCGAAGCGCATGATCGGATAGGTCGACCAGTCCACGCTGGTGATGCGCGTATCGTTGAAGGTCACGCCTTCATACAGCGTCCAACTCGCAGACTGCACAATGCCGCCCTGTATCTGGTTCGCGATGCCGTCCGGGTTGACGATCTCGCCCGCATCCGCTGCACTTGACGCCCGCAGGATACGGACACGGCCAGTTTCCGGCTCGACCATCACTTCCATCGCGACGGCGCAATAAGCGGCGAGGTTCTTGTAGCGGGCAAAGGCGAAGCCGTAGCCGTGGTTCTGCGGCGCAGTCTGCCCCGCTTTCCAGCCGAACATCTCGGCCGCCTTCGTCACCACGCCGCGCGCGCGCTCGTCCTGAAGATGACGCAGCCGGTACTCGACAGGGTCGGCCTTCGCTGCCGCCGCCAGATCATCCATCGTATTCTCGATGGTGAACACATTCATGTAAGCGCCAAGGCCGCGCAGCGCCGAAACGCGCAGCGGCGCTTCCTTCAGGAAGTGCCATACGACGTGACGGCTTGGAAAGGCGTAAAGCGGGTTGGAATTGCGGTCGCCATTTCCTTCCGGCGTGATCTGTAGCTTGGCCGGCTCCGGCTCGAAACCATTGGCGATGTGACGCGCCGGCAAGAGATTGCCCGCCGGACCCGGCCGCGAATTGTGGCTGTTGCTCCAGACTTCATAGGTCCAGTCGACGACATTGCCATTTGCGTCCGTGCTGGCACGCACCTTGGTGACCATGCCCGGCGAATACGGCTCCCAGGCATGTTCCTGTTCGCGCATCCATTGCAGGCGCACGGGCCGGCCCGGTAGAGCCTGCGCCAGCAACGCCGCATCAGCTGCGGCATCGTCTGCGGCGTTGTGGCCGTAACAGCCGGAGCCTTCCACATGAATTACGCGCACCTGCTCGATCGGCACGCGCAGCATCTGCGATATCGCCTTCTGGTCGGGATAAACGCCCTGCGTATGCGTCCAAACCGTCGTCACGCCGTCGGTCATAACGGCAAGCGCGCAGGATGGTCCGATCGAACCATGCATTTGGTACGGCTTGGTGAAGGTCGCCTCATGCGTCGCGGCGGCGCTCACGACCTTGCGATCGTCGGCCACGATGCCGTCTTCTTGAGGCAGCGCCATCAGCTTGCGCGGCAAATCGTCCATGCCGGGCAAGGTCGGGCTTTCATCCCATTGCGCGAGCGAGGACAGGGTCCGCATCGCCTTG
>NZ_DAMBUH010000061.1:19198-21147 GCF_032053605.1 Tianweitania sp. | reverse complement strand
GTTTGCAGCCATCACAGCCGGCACCGGCCCGCGAAGCGGCGCCTCAGGGCGGTTGGGTTCGCGATCTGCTGCGCGGTGCTTCGCGTGAGGAAACGGCTGCGGCGGCACCGGCTGCGCAACCGACGACCCCGGCCCGCTCACCGCTGCATGTGGTGGAATCGCTCAACTCGCTGTCGGTGGATATCGCCCGGGCGATTGATCACGATGCCTCGATCGAGCTGTGGGATCGCTATCGTAAGGGCGAGCGCAACGTCTTCACGCGTCGCCTTTACACGCTGAAGGGTCAGCAGACCTTTGACGAGATCCGCCGCAAGTATGAGGGCGACACGGAGTTCCGCACGGCGGTTGATCGCTACTGCAACGACTTCGATAAGCTTCTGGCCGATGTGACGCGAAATGATCGCGATAACATGATGGCGCAGACCTATCTCTCGTCCGACACGGGCAAGGTCTACACGATGCTCGCCCACGCCAGCGGCCGCCTGAAGTAAGCAGCAGGCACAACAAACAAGCAAAAGGCGGGCTTCGGTCCGCCTTTTTTGTGCAAGGAGGAAGGCCCTTGATTACGACCGATCGACTGCTGCTTCGGCCTCATACGATCGAGGACATGGACGCGCATGTCGCGATGCATGCCGAACCTGAAGTCTATCGCTTCCTGGCGGGACGCCCCTCGACACGGGAAGAAACCTGGCTGCGGCTGCTTCGCTTCGTGGGGCACTGGACAAGCTTCGATTATGGGCTGTTTGCCGTGGTCGATCGTTCAACGGGAAAGCTGATCGGCGATACGGGCCTTGCCCATTTCTGCCGCGAGCTTGGGCCGGATTTCGATCCCTATCCGGAAACAGCCTGGATCTTCAGCGCGTCTGTGCACGGCAATGGCGTGGCGTTCGAGGCTGCCTCGGCTGCGCACGCATGGTTCGAGGCCAAGACGGGCAAGCGTGAAGCCGTCGCCATCATCAACCCGGACAACGCGGCGTCGCTGCGGCTGGCTGGCAAACTGGGGTATGAAGCGTTCGGCAGGGCGACCTACAAGGAGCACGACGTCACGATGCTGCGTCGTATGCCCTAAACAAAAAGCGCGCCGCCAAGGGCGACGCGCTTCGTATTCGATTTGTTTAAGACGGTCCTTCGGATTGTCTTGGTGACCTCAGATCGAAGACGCCGTCCAGGCCACGATCTCGGCACCGGCCTGGTTAAAGGCTTTGTCGAGGGCTTCCACATAAGCAGCATTGCCCTTGGTGCCGCCACCAAGCGGTGCCCGCGCCGTGAAGGTCCGCGAGGCGCGCACGACGCCCGTGCGATCATTGAGAACTCGGATGAACAGCTCGACAACGGCCGAATTGCCGGCTGCATCGATCTGGAAACGGCGGACCTCGGTCACGACCTGGTAGTCGATCGCCAAGCCTTCACCGGGCTTGCCCACGCCGCCGAAGCGACCGGAAGCCTGGAAGCTCTCTGCCAGCCGGGCCTGAACGACGCGCGGCAAGCGATCGGCCCACTGTGCACCGCCGAGATATTCGATTTCGCCAACAGCCGGCGTAATGACGATACGCTCGCTGTCCAGCGCCTTGAGCGCAGTCGGCTCGGCAATCAGCACCTGCAACCGCCCACGACGCGCACCCTCGCTCGCGCGGGGTGCGGAGAGTGAATACGTATCCAGCGGTGCCGGGCCAGAGCCGAGCAGCGCGCATCCCGACAGTGCCAGGGACAAAGCCAAGACACCAAGTAGCCGACTTCTTGAACGCACTGGAAATCCCCGCCTTAACCCTGAATCACTGCCTGCACGGGCAATGCAACCGTTGATATGTGTTGTCGCAGCACTGCGGCTTGTCAACGCCGTGCCCGCCCATCGTATTCACGAACGCCACCTTCACCACCGGAAATGATGCGCTGCGGGTTGCGGCTGAGATCGTTGACCGACTGTTCGATGCGATTGATCGCGCGGCGAC
>NZ_DAMBUH010000061.1:0-19188 GCF_032053605.1 Tianweitania sp. | reverse complement strand
GCGGCGACCATCGGAAACCAGCCCATCGATGTTGCGCAGGCCCTGATCGCTGAAGCGGGTCAGGTTGTCCGTGATCACGCCGATGCGCGCATTCAACTGGTCGGCGACCTGCTTGAACGAACGCAACGTGTTGCTGGCATCTGCCATCAAGCCATTGGCCTCGCCCGAACCCAGCAAATTGTCGACCTTGAGCAGGATGCCATCGACGCGCACCGATGCCTGGTTCAGGCGCTGCATGAACTGCTGCGCATCGGCAACCGTCTGATCGATGTCGCCGGCGCGCTGGCCGATCTTGTCGGTCACGGCCGCGAAGTCGTTCATGGCGCGGTTGGCCGAAACGCCGGCCTGCTCGATGTTGGTCAGCGTATTGCGCACCGTTGCCGGATCAACCGCTTGAACGACGTCGTTGACGCGGGCGATTGTCGTATTGGCACCGGTGACAACGGACTCAACCGAGTCGGCGGCTGCATTCAGGGACGACATGATGGCATCGACGCGGCCAGACGAGTCCCGCAATGTCTCGGTGAACGTCGTGACGTTGTTGACGATCTCCGAAACCTGCTCGCGGTTCACCGAGTTGAGCAGGCCTTCTGCCGCCGTCAAAGCGCCGTCGAGCTTCTGCGATGCGCCATCCAGCGTTTCGGACAGGCGGCTTACGCTCGCCAGGAAGGTGTCGATGCCTTCCGCGTTGCGGGCGAGCGAATCTGAGAAGACCTTCACGTTCTGAACGGTGTCGGTCAGCGGGCCGCGCGCATCCTTGGTGAAGCCTTCGAGTTCCACCAGCACGGAATCTGCGCGGCGGAAAATCTGCTGCGCTGTCTGCAGGAGGTTGGTCACAGCCGACGGATTGGCCGTGATCTGCGCAATCTCGCCATTGCGCTCGGCTTCCTGAAGCAGATTCGGCTCAGCAAGATTGCCGCCCTTGAGCTCGATATTCGCTTGGCCCGTCAGACCGGCCAGACCGATATCGGCCTGCGTCGACTGGGTGATCGGGGTTGACGTATTGATCTCCGCATCGGCAATCGCGTCGGTTGGATTGTTGCGGTCGATGAAGACGCGGGTGATGTCGCCGACCTTCACGCCGTTGAACAGCACGGCGCTGCCGCGGCCGAGACCGGACGCGGAGCCCGGAATGCGCACGCGCAGCGTTGCGGTTTCGCCTTGGCTATCCACCACCGCCGTCCAGTACACGAAGGCAAAGGCTGCAAGGATCGCAGCGATCGTGAAGATACCCACGACCACATAGTTGGCTCTGGTTTCCATCTACGCCGTTTCCCGCGCTTCGAGGTCGATTTGCCGCGCGCGCTTGCCGCGGAAGTAGGATTTTACCCAAGGCTCATCGCTTTTCAGCATGTCCTCGATGGTGCCGTCGACCAGCACCCGCTTCTTGCCGAGCACCGCAATGCGGTCGCAGGCGGAAAACAGGCTGTCGAGATCATGGGTCACCATGTAAACAGTGAGGCCGAGCGTGTCCCGCAAGGTCTTCACCAGATCGTCGAAGTCGGCCGCGCCGATCGGATCAAGGCCGGATGTCGGCTCGTCCAAGAACACGATGGCTGGATCGAGCGCCAGTGCGCGCGCAAGGGCAGCACGCTTGATCATGCCGCCCGACAGTTCGGACGGATATTTCGGACCAGCATCCTGCGGCAGGCCGACGAGGTCGATCTTCAACCGCGCCAGCTCGTTCATCAGCTTTGGCGGCAGATCAAGATATTCGCGCATCGGCACCTGAATATTCTCCAGCACCGTCAGCGCCGAAAACAGCGCGCCATGCTGAAACAGCACGCCTGTGCGCATATCAACGGCCATGCGCGTGCGCTCGTTGGCGCCATCGAGATCAACGCCAAGCAGCTTGATCGTGCCGCTCTGCTTCTTGTTCAATCCCAGCACCGTGCGCAGCAGAACCGATTTGCCGGTGCCCGAACCACCGACGAAACCAAGGATCTCGCCGCGATAAACATCGAGCGACAGGTTTTCGAGGATGGTTTTGTCGCCGAACGACACGGTGACGTCGCGCGCTTCGAGAATGACCTCTCGCTCGCCGCCCTGCTGGGGCGTCGTCGTGTCGTTCTGTTCTTGATGTTGTGTGGACGCGTCCAACCTGTGCCTCAGAAATTGATGGCCGCGTAGAACATGGCAAAAAGCCCATCCACGACAATGACGATGAAGATCGATTTCACGACCGAGGTGGTAACCTGGCGACCGAGCGATTCGGCGCTGCCGCCCACCTTCATGCCTTCAACCGAACCGATGATGCCGATGATGATGGCCATGAATGGCGCCTTGATCAGGCCGGCGAGAATGGATGACAGGTCAATCGATTCGCGCAGCCGGTCGATAAAGGCCTGCGGCGGAATGCCGGAATAGCTCCACGCCACGAACATCGCTCCGCCCAATGCGGCGAAGTTGGCGATGATCGAAAGACACGGCAGCGCAATCACCAGCGCCACAAGACGCGGGAAAACAAGCACGCCCACCGGATTGAGGCCAATGACCTGAAGCGCGTCGATTTCCTCGCGCATCTTCATCGACCCGATTTCGGCCGTGATGGCGCTGCCTGAGCGACCGGCGATCATGATGGCGGTGAGCAGCACGCCCAACTCGCGCATGATCAGAATGCCGACCAGATCGACCACGAAGATTTCAGCGCCGAAATAGCGCAGCTGGAAAGCGCCCTGCTGTGCGATGATGGCGCCAACGATCGCCGCCATCAGCACCACCACGGGAATGGCGCCCACGCCCATCTTGTCTATCTGCGAGGCAATGGCCGCCGGGTTGATCGCGTGACCACGGCCCAGCTTCATCTGAGCGCCGCGAATCGTCGATCCCAGAATATGCATGCCCGCCAGGAAGTCCGTTCCGAGCGACGCCACGTTGCGGCCGACGATTTCGAACGGCGCCAGCCAGTCGAAGCGGCCAGCCGTGACCGGCGCATCTTCGAACTTGGCCATCTCATCGACGGCATCTAGCAAGATAGCCATCGTGTCGGACGCGTTGACGAAATCAACGTCCGCGCCCTTGTTGGCCTGCTTTTGCGCCAACCGCTTGATCAGCCACGCACCGGCGGTGTCGAAGGAGGAACCCTGACCGAGATCGAGCCGCAAGCTACGAACGCCATCGCGATTCTCAAGGTCGCGCATCCCGGCATCCACCTGGGCAACGCTGTGGGTTGTCCAGGGACCGGTGAAGGTGCAAGTCACACCGTCACCGTCTTCCGTGACGGCAATATCCGCATTGTCTTGGAGCTGCGCGTCGGCGCTTGCACCGTCTTCGGCTTTGGTCAACATGTTGCCTTCTTAGCCCGACCCGCGTGCACTGTCATTGTGCTCACGGCAACACTCGCGAGATGTTTGATGCCGCGCCATCTTTACCTTGAAGAAGAACGATTTCCGATAGCCGGCGCTTTTACGATCGCCCGCGGCTCCAAGACGGAAGCCGAAGTGATCCTGTGCACCTTGGTCGAAGATAGAGCGCAGGGACGCGGCGAATGCGTGCCATATCGCCGCTATGGTGAAACAACGGAAAGCGTCCGATTGCAAATCGAAACAGCAAGATCTGCAATCGAAAGCGGGATTGATCGTCAAGAATTGATTGACGTAATGGCTCCAGGTGCGGCTCGCAATGCCGTGGACTGCGCTTTGTGGGATCTTCAAGCCAAACAGAGTGGACGCAGCGTTAGCGAACTGGCCGGTCTGGCTGCGCCGCAGCCGCTCGAAACGGCATTCACCATCTCGCTGGGCGAGCCGGAAAGGATGGCAGCGGACGCCCGCGACAATGCCTGGCGCCCGCTCCTGAAGGTCAAGGTCGGAACAGCAGACGATCGGTCGCGCATGGAGGCGGTTGCGAAAGCTGCACCGAACAGCCGCATCATTCTCGACGCGAACGAGGGTTGGACATCCAGCAACATCGAGATGCACCTTGCCGAGGCGGCAAGGCTGGGCATCGCCCTGATCGAACAGCCGCTGCCTGCCGGCTCCGACGACATGCTCGGCCGCATTCCCCGCCCGGTGCCTGTTTGCGCCGACGAAAGCGTGCATGGCCTGGATGATCTGACCGATCTTCGCGGCCGCTATGATGCCATCAACATCAAGCTGGACAAAACAGGCGGGCTGACAGCAGCGCTCGATCTGCGCCGTGCAGCCGAAGCGCTCGGCTTCCAGATCATGGTGGGCTGCATGGTCGGCACGTCTTTATCGATGGCGCCGGCGATCCTGCTGGCACAGGGTGCAAACTTCGTGGATCTCGATGGTCCGCTGCTGTTGGCGCGCGATCGCGATCCGGGTCTCACTTACACCGGCTCCATCGTCTCACCGCCTGTTTCAGCACTGTGGGGCTAAGTGAAGCTCTGTGGTACACAAATGGCTGGACAACCCGGCCGTCGCTTCCCATAGCCAGCATCACCCAGGCGGCTTGATGACGCGAGGCATGACATGGATCTTGGACTGACCGGCAAGAAGGCGATCATCTGCGCTTCAAGCAGAGGCCTTGGCTGTGGCTGCGCGCTTGCTTTGGCCGAGGAAGGCGTCGATGTCGTTCTGAACGGCCGTGATCCGGAGCCGCTTGCCGCGACCGCGCGCGAGATCCGCGACCGCTTCGGCGTCGAGGTCAGCGAAGTGGCAGCCGATGTTTCCACCCGCGAAGGTCAGGCGGCGCTGCTTGCGGCCTGTCCGAACCCGGACATCCTCGTCAACAACAATGGCGGCCCGCCTTCGCGTGACTTCCGCAAGCTCGATCGTCAGGCCATGCTTGACGGCGTGACACAGAACATGGTCACCCCGCTCGAACTCATTCAGGCGGTGATCGACGGCATGGCCGAGCGCGGCTTCGGGCGCATCGTGAACATCACCTCGCTGTCCATTTATATGCCGATCCCCGGGCTGGATCTGTCATCCGGTGCACGCGCGGGCCTCACCGCCTTCCTGGCGGGCGTTGCCAAGACGGTCGCCAACCGCAACGTCACGATCAACGGCCTCTTGCCGGGCAAGTTCGACACCGACCGCATTCGCTCCACGACGCAGTTCGCGGCTGATAAGGCAGGTGTGCCGCTGGAAGAGTTTGCCGAGCGCCAGCGCCGCGAGATCCCGGCCGGACGCATCGGCACACCGGAAGAGTTCGGCAAGGCCTGCGCCTTCCTGTGCTCCGCGCATGCCGGCTACATCACCGGACGAAACATGATCCTCGACGGCGGCCTTTATCCCTCCGCTTTTTGAGATCACAGAGCAAGAACACCTAGGAGGCAGCTTTGAAACTTGTTCGCTTTGGCCCGAAGGGTCAGGAACGTCCCGGTCTTGTTGATGACAATGGCACCATCCGCGATGCCTCATCGCTGGTTGCCGACTTCAGCCCAGAGACGGTTTCGTTCGAACTGATCGAGACGCTGCGCAAGGCTGATCTCTCCGCGCTGCCCGAGGTTGCCGGCGATACCCGCATCGGTTCGCCGCTCTCGCGCATCGGTCATTTCCTGGCTGTCGGCCTGAACTTTGCCGACCATGCTGCGGAAACCGGCGCGGCCATTCCCAGCGAGCCGCTGATCTTCTCCAAAGCGCCAAGCTGCCTCAATGGTCCGAATGACGACATCATCCAGCCATCAGGCTCGGTGAAGCTCGACTATGAAGTCGAGCTCGCCGTCGTGATCGGCAAGCGTTGCGATTATGTTTCGGAAGCCGACGCGCTGTCGCATGTTCTTGGCTATGCCCTGTGCAACGACGTGTCGGAGCGCGATTACCAGAAGGAACGCGGCGGGCAGTGGCTGAAGGGCAAGAGCGCTCCCACCTTCGGCCCGCTCGGCCCCTGGATCGTCACCGCTGACGAGATTCCTGATCCGCAGGCGCTCGAAATGTTCCTGAACCTGAACGACGAGCGCAGCCAGACCGGCAACACGGACACGATGATCTTCTCCGTTGCAAAGGTCATCTCCTACCTCAGCGAATTCATGGCGCTGGAGCCCGGCGACGTGATCACCACCGGCACCCCGCCCGGCGTGGGCGCCGGCAAGAAGCCGCCGGTTTTCTTAGAGGTCGGCGACCGCCTGCATCTCGGCATCGAGAAGCTCGGCGAGCAACGCTCGCGCATCGTTGCGCGTGATCAGGCTTGAGGACCCGTTGAATAGATGAAGCACGACCCCGCCGCCCCAATCGAGGCTACGATTGACTGGGAACGCTCGCGCCCAGGCAGCGGCGGGGACGTGCTCATTTGCGCGATCAATCTCGATCGCTCGATCGAACGCTGGGAAGCCATCCGTGAACAGCTCGAAGCCAGCGGCCTGCCCTATGTGCGGCTGCGCGCCGTCGATGGCCGCGCTTTGGATCGGTCACTGGAAGCCAAGGTCAGCCACGAGCGTTTCGAACAATCCAACGGACGCAAGATCACGCCGGGCGACATTGGTTGTTATCTCAGCCATACGGCGGCCTGGAGTTTTCTCGCCAGCCAGCCTTATCGCATGCTGCTGATCGTGGAAGACGATGCCGTTTTCCAACCTGATTGGACGGAAACGCTCCAGGACGTGCTTCGCGCGTACCGCCCCGGCATGCTGATGAAGCTGTCGTGGCAACGGCCGGGTCTGACCCGCGATGCCGGTGCGATCGACGACACTTACCGGCTGGTGCAGCCCCTCACTCATCAAGCGTGCTGCGCGGCCTACCTCATCGACAAGTTCGCGGCGCAGCGCCTGCTGGACAGCGCGTTCCCGATCTATGTGCCGGTGGATCACTACATGGAATCCCCTTGGGAAACCGGCGTTGCCGTGCGCTCGATCATGCCCCGGCTGGCGCGTCAGCGCGGCGTCGCCAGCACCATTTCCAAGCAGAAGAAGTTCCATTGGAGCCGTCGCTGGCCGACCCTGCTTTACCGCATCAAGGCGCATTCGCTGCGTTTGTGGAACGGTTATTTCCGCACGGCCTAGCTTCGTTCGCCTGTCATTGCTATGCGGCAGGATCATAAGGTGGACCGGTGCCACCGTTCTTTCTATTGTTTGAGTTTGATTGGAGAACACGATGGTCGAGATGCAGGATAAAAAACCCGCTTCAGGCGACCTCGATCAGAGCGCTCTGTTCTTCCATCGCTATCCGACGCCCGGCAAGCTCGAGATCCAATCGACCAAGCCGCTCGGCAATCAGCGCGACCTGGCGCTTGCTTATTCTCCGGGTGTCGCAGCGCCTTGCCTTGCCATTCAGGACAACCCGGATGCCGCGGATGACTACACCACGCGCGCCAATCTCGTGGCCGTCGTGTCGAACGGCACGGCCGTCCTCGGCCTCGGCAATATCGGACCGCTTGCTTCCAAGCCGGTGATGGAAGGTAAGGCGGTCCTGTTCAAGAAGTTCGCCGGAATTGACGTCTTCGACATCGAAGTCGATGCGCCCGAAATCAGCCGCATGGTCGAAACGGTTGCAGCTCTGGAGCCGACCTTCGGCGGCATCAATCTGGAAGACGTGAAGTCGCCGGAATGCTTCGAGATCGAGGAACAGTTGAAGGCGCGCATGCGCATTCCCGTGTTCCATGACGATCAGCATGGCACCGCGATCATCGTGGCCGCCGCCGTTCTGAACGCGCTGGAGATTGCAGACAAGCGCATCGAAGAGGTGAAGATCGTCACCTCCGGCGCGGGCGCTGCTGCGCTTGCCTGTCTCAACCTGCTGGTTTCACTCGGCGCAAAGCCGGACAACATCTGGATCACGGACCGCTACGGCGTCGCCTATGTCGGCCGTGCGGAAGAGATGGATCGCTGGAAGGCGCCCTATCTCAAGGAAACGGAGCTTCGTACGCTGGCCGATGTGATCGGCGGTGCCGATGTGTTCCTCGGCCTGTCCGCTGCCGGCGTTCTGAAGCCTGAGCTTCTAGCCGAAATGGCCGAGAAGCCGCTGATCCTAGCTCTGGCCAATCCGACGCCCGAGATCATGCCGGAACTGGCACGCTCAGCACGTCCCGATGCCATGATCTGCACCGGGCGCTCGGACTTTCCCAACCAGGTCAACAACGTCCTCTGTTTCCCCTACATCTTCCGCGGCGCGCTGGATGTCGGCGCAACCGCGATCAACGAAGACATGAAGATGGCGGCAGTACGCGCCATCGCAGCACTCGCCCGCGAAGAACCATCCGACGTTGCCGCCCGAGCTTATTCCGGCGACACGCCGATGTTTGGACCGGACTTCCTGATCCCGTCGCCCTTCGATCCTCGCCTGATCCTCCGCATTGCGCCGGCTGTCGCGGAAGCTGCGGCGCAAAGTGGCGTGGCGCGGCGGCCGATCACCGACATGCCGGCCTATCTCGACCGGCTGAACCGCTTCGTGTTCCGCTCCGGCCTGGTGATGAAGCCGATCTTCTCGGCCGCGAAAAGCGCCGGCGCAAAGCGCGTCATCTATGCCGACGGTGAAGACGAACGCGTTCTGCGTGCGGCCCAGGTTGTTCTGGAAGAAGGCCTGGCCAAACCGATCCTCGTCGGCCGTCCAGCCGTCATCGAAACTCGCCTCGCCCGCTATGGTCTGAAGATCCGGCCGGGCGTCGACTTCGAGATCATCAATCCGGAAGACGATCCGCGGTATCGCGATTATGTGGAAACACTGATCGCTAGAGCCGGCCGTCGTGGCGTGACTCTGGAAGGCGCACGCAGCCTGGTCCGCACCGACACCACCGTGATCGCAGCGATCGCGCTCATTCGTGGTGATGCCGATTCCATGATCTGCGGCCTGTCCGGTCGCTTCGAGCGCCACATCCGCTATGTGCGCCTGATCATCGGCGCCAGCGAGGAAACGCGCGATCGCGATCTTTCGGCCTTGTCGATGCTGATCTCGCCCAAGGGCGTGACCTTCTACACCGACACCTATGTCACCGTGGATCCGTCGGCAGAAGAGATCGCCGAGATGACGATGCTCGCGGCCGAAGAAATCCGGCGCTTCGGCATCGAACCCAAGCCTGCGATGCTGTCCTTCTCCAATTTCGGCTCTCGCGATACCGACTCGACGCTGAAGATGCGTCAAGCAGCGCGCATCCTAAAAAGCCGCGCGCCGGACCTTGAATGCGACGGCGAAATGCATGCGGACTCGGCGCTTTCGGAAACGCTGCGCAACCGCATCTATCCGCATTCGACGCTGAAGGGCGAAGCCAACCTCTTGGTTTTCCCGAACCTCGATGCCGCCAACATCACCATGAACACCGTGAAGATGATGACGGATGCGCTGCATGTCGGGCCGATCCTGCTCGGCACGGCCAAGCCCGCGCATATCCTCACCCCGTCGGTGACCTCGCGTGGCATCGTGAACATGACGGCGCTGGCCGTGGTGGAAGCATCGCAGCGCCTGCATCATCCCGCAGCGATCTGACGAAGAATTCACAGGCACATGCGAGCTTTGGCATAGGCTTGCCGCAATCGTCGTCGAGCGTGTTTCGGAATGGAGGCACGGACGTCTATGGCGTGGAGACAATGGCCGAGTTTGACAGGCGCACTAGCGGCTCTGCTGCTGACGGCTTCGCTCGCGCCAAGTCAGGCCCTCGCCGCCTCGCCTCAGCTTTGCCGACAGCTGGAAGCCGAACTGGCGGCTACGGGTAAGGGCAGTCAAAGCTCGGCCAAGGCGCGCGAATATGACCGCGCCATCACCGAGCAGGAACGGCAGCTTGCCCTTACCGAAGGCGAATGGCAGCGTGCGGATTGCGGCTATGGCTTCGACGGCGGAGCCGATCGCGTCTGCCGTCAGATCGAAGACACGCTGGCGCGAATGGAACGGAATTACGCCGAGTTGCAGCGCGAGCGCGCGCGGCTGGGTTCAAGCCGCAGCAGCCCTGTCGAGCGCCAGCGCATCCAGCGGGCCATCGATGATGCCGGCTGTCATGAGCCTGCACCCAAGCCGCAGGAAGTCGCCGTTCCACGCCCATCTCAGCCCGAGCCGTCACAAGACCGCCTGCGCACGATCTGCGTCCGAACATCCGACGGCTATTTCTTCCCGATGTCTTATGGTGTGACTCGAGACGACTTTGCGCGCGATGCCAAGGCGTGCCAGGCGACCTGTCCGTCCACGGAGATGCGGCTCTACTACCACAAGGTGCCGGATCAGGACGCGGCCGAGATGGTGTCAGCGGACAAGAACGAACCCTATTCCGCTTTGCCGACGGCCAATCTCTACCGCAACCAGCCGCAAAGCGGTGCATCCGCCTGCGCCCCCGCTGCCCCAGAACCAACGATCGCCAGCGTTCCGGATCAACCCGCTGCCAACGTACCGACGCAGAACACGCCGGCCGCGCCACCTCCAACTGCGCCATCAGCTGCACCGGTAACAGCCAGCCCGTCTATTCAGGTGCTGCCGGATCAAAGCGCCCAGCAAAAGCAAGCTCCGTCCGTGACGGCGGCTCGACCCAAGAGCGAGGAACCCAAGGTGCTGGCTTCGCCGGCTCAGGAAGAAGCGGAAAAAGCGCCGGCCATCCCGACCGTGCGCCCGCCGGAACCGGCGCCGGCGCGGTCGATGTCCGACGCGGACAAGCGCGTCAGGGTCGTCGGGCCAACGTTCCTGCCCGCCCAAGAAGGGGCAATAAATCTGCGAGCTCCGGGCCGGACAGGCGCCCAGTAAGCGCAAGTCGGAGCGGCATGAACAGCGCCTTACCTTTGCGGCCGCTCTGCGCCTTCACGGCATCGGTCCAGATTTTCCAGGTGCCGCGATCCCACGGCTCGGGCGGAAGCAGATCGAACGCCTCAGACACGAAGCCGCGATCCTCGTCAGACAGGCTCTCAGCAGTATCCGGACCTTCTCGGACGATCCGCCACCAGGTTGCGGCGTCGGCAACGGTCTCCAGATTGCCCCGCACAGCCAGCCAAAACGCCTCGGCCTGCGGACCATCAATGTCCAATTCAGCCAAACGCGTCTGAACCTCGGTGAATGGCATCTGGTGGATCAAAGCGCGATTGAGCGTTCCGACCTCAGCCGGATCGAACTTCGCAGCGGACTTGGAGGTTGCAGCGGGATCGAAGCGCGCAGCAAGCTCTTCCATCGTGGCAACCGGCTGCACGCTTTCCGACGTTCCGATCAGAACTGCCAGCGAGGCCACGGCCATCGGCTCAATGCCCGACTCACGTAAGCCCGTGATCGACAAAGCACCTGTGCGCTTGGAAAGGCCTTCGCCGCTGGCCGTGGTCAGCAGATTGTGGTGTCCGAAAGCCGGCGGTTCGGCTCCCAACGCTCGGAACAAGGCAATCTGCGCGCCGGTATTCGTCACATGGTCGTCGCCACGAATGATGTGCGTGATGCCCATCTCGATGTCATCGGCCACCGACGGCAGCGTATAAAGATAGGTGCCGTCCTCGCGCACGAGAACCGGATCGGACATGGAGGCGAGATCCACCGTCTGCGGTCCGCGCACGACATCATCCCAATGCACTTCGGTACGCCTTGGGGCGAATGGATCATCCGCAAAGTTGGGCAGGAGAAAGCGCCAATGCGGCTTGCGCCCGTCGGCTTCCAGCGCGCTGATCTCGTCAGCCGTCAGCTTCAGCGCTTCACGGCCGTAGACTGGCGGCAAGCGGCGCGACAGCCGGATCTTGCGGCGACGCTCAAGCTCTTCAGCCGTTTCATAGCAGGGATAAAGCAGCCCGGCCGCCTTCAGCTTGGCCACCGCGGCATCATAGATCGCAAAGCGCTTGGACTGGTACTCGATTGCCGACGGCTTGATTCCCAGCCATGCGAGATCGGTCAGGATCGCGTCGGCATGTTCCTGTTTTGAGCGCGCAACATCCGTGTCATCGAAACGCTGGATCAGTTGCCCGCTCGTCTTCAAGGCGAACAGCCAGTTGAACAGCGCGGTGCGCGCATTCCCGATATGGATCATGCCCGTCGGAGACGGCGCGAAGCGAACGATTGTTGTCATGAGGTGCGGCGTAGCTCCAAGCCGGTTCCACCGCAAGCATTTGATCGCGTTGAGCCTCTATCGCGTACCCCAGCGATCGCGAAACACCAGTTCGTCCAGCGGCAAACGCTGCCGCCAGCCTTTCACCGCGAGCTCCGGCTCCTCATAGAGCGCATCGACATAGCCAAGGCAAAGCCAGGCGATGATCTCGATCCGCTCGGGAATGCCCAGCAGGTCGCGCACGTCGGCATCCCGGAAAATGCTGACCCAGCCGACGCCAACCCCTTCTGCCCGCGCCGCTAGCCAAAGGTTCTGGACCGCGCACACAGTCGAAAACGCATCCATGCGGGGATTGTGCGTCCGTCCAAGCACCACCGGTCCCGCACGATCGGGGTCACAGGTCACGCAGATGCTGAGCGGCGCCTTGCGGATGCCTTCGAGCTTCAGACTGCGATAGCGGTTGCGCTGCGCATCGGGAAACATCGCGACAGCCTCGTCATTGGCGCGCGAAAAAGCCTGCCACGCACGCTCCTTCACTTGCTCGTCGCTCACCAGGATGAAGCTCCAAGGCTGCATGAAACCGACGGACGGCGCGGCATGCGCTGCCTGCAGCAAGCGCGTGACCACATCATCAGGCAGGGGTTGCGGCAGGAACTGATCGCGCACGTCGCGTCGCGTTTCGATCGCCTTGTAAACGGCGTCGCGCTCATCGGGCGAAAAGCGAGCAGCGGGCGCAAGGCCGCCGCGGCAAGGCTGGTTTGGCATCGTTTGTCCCCAACAATGCAGACGCCGTCCCCAACAGGAGACAGCCAGAACAACCTGCCGCCGTCCGCGCGGATCGGTCTATCCTGTCAGGCCGGTCTTCTGGCTCGGCTTCAACCGCATTCGCTGCCGCCTTCCCGGGTTTGACCCCAGTGGCACGATGCAGCCTGCGTCAGCCTCACAGCGTTGGGCACGCTCCGGTTTTGCACCGGATTCCCGATTCTCCGGCATGGCACCGGCACCTGACGATGAAGTTTATGCGTGAGCCTTAGCCACCTCGCAAGAGGCTACATGCTGCTCCGGTTCAGCCGCATCTCCTTGCCGGCCTCGATCAACTCGAAGCCGAACTGCTCATAGAGGCCATGTGCGTCGGACGTTGCCAGCGCCCACGCCGTGACTGTGCGCAGGTCCGGATGCTCCAGCAGTGCTGCAACCAGAGCCTTGCCAATCCCCTTGCCACGATGCTCCGGCCAGACAATCACGTCGGATATCCGCGCAAACAGCGCCTTGTCGCCGTATGCACGTGCAAACCCGACCTGCTCGCCATCAATCAGGGCGATCGCACAGATCGAGTTCGCAAAGGCGACTTCGTGCAAGGCATCCGTTCGTCCCGCGCCCCAATAGCTGTCCCGCAGCAACTTCGAGGTGCGAGGAACATCGAGCTCTGCAAGGTCGAAGCTGATCTCGACTTCGCTCATCCCCGGTCGCGGAAGCGGTTGGTGATTGGATAGCGGCGGTCGCGGCCGAAATTCTTGCGCGTGATCTTCACGCCCGGTGCCGCCTGCCGACGCTTGTATTCGGCAAGGTAAAGCAGGTGCTCGATGCGCTGAACGGTTTCCGCCGAATGGCCCTTCGCCACAATCTGCTGTACGCTCATCTCGTTCTCGACCAAACATTCCAGGATGTCGTCGAGCACGGGATAGGGCGGCAGCGAATCCTGGTCGGTCTGGTTCTCGCGCAATTCGGCCGAAGGCGCCTTGTCGATGATGTTGACCGGGATGACCTCGCCCGATGGCCCCATCGCACCCGCCGGAACATGCGCATTGCGCCAGCGCGCGATCGAATAGACCTGCATCTTGTAGAGATCCTTGATCGGGTTGAAGCCGCCATTCATGTCGCCGTAAAGCGTGGCGTAACCGACCGACATCTCGCTCTTGTTGCCGGTCGTGACCACCATCGAGCCGAACTTGTTCGACACCGCCATCAGGATCACGCCGCGCGTACGCGATTGCAGATTTTCTTCCGTGATGCCTTCCTTCGTGCCCGCAAAGGTCTCGGCTAGGGATGACAAGAAGCCTTCGACCGGCTCGGAAATCGGAACGATGTCATAGCGGCAGCCGAGCGCTTCGGCGCAAGCCTTGGCATCGGTCAGCGATTCCTCCGACGTGTAGCGGTAAGGCAGCATGATTGCATGCAGCCGTTCTTCGCCCAGCGCATCTGCGACAAGGGCGGCACACACCGCCGAATCGATGCCGCCGGAAAGGCCGAGCACGACGTTCTTGAAGCCGTTCTTGTTCACATAATCGCGCAGTCCCAGCATACAGGCGAGGTAATCGGCTTCCTCGCCCTGCGGCAGCTTTGCCATCGGGCCGCTGTCGCAGACCCAAACGCCATCGCGGCGCTTCCAGGTCACGACCGCAACCGTTTCCTCGAACTCGGACAGCTGGAAAGCCAGCGACTTGTCGGCCTCGATGCCAAAGGAGGCGCCGTCGAACACCAACTCGTCCTGACCGCCGAGCTGGTTGGCCCACACCATCGGCAGACCGCTTTCGATGACCTGCCGGATCACCGTCTGCTGCCGGACATCCATCTTGCCGCGATAATAGGGTGAGCCATTCGGCACGAGGAGGATCTCGGCCCCACTCTCGGCCAGAGTCTCGCAAACGCCCAGCTGGCCCCAGATGTCCTCGCAGATCGGGATACCGATCCGCACACCGCGGAAGTTTACCGGTCCAGGCATGTGCGGGCCCGGCTGGAACACGCGCTTCTCGTCGAACTCGCCATAGTTCGGCAGGTCGAGCTTGAACCGCTCGCCCAAGATCTCGCCGTTATCGGCCACGATCACGGAATTATGGACGCCACTCGTGCGCTTCAGCGGGGTGCCGATGATGACACCGGGTCCGCCATCCGCCGTGTCCTTCACAAGCTCGCGCGCCGCGCGCTCGCAGGCATCCACGAAGGCGGGCTTGAGAACGAGGTCTTCCGGCGGATAACCGGCGATGAAAAGCTCGGTGTAGAGAACGATGTCCGCGCCCTGCCCGGCTGCCTCCTTGCGCGCCTTACGCGCCAATTCGAGGTTGCCGGATATGTCGCCAACCGTCGGATTCAGCTGCGCAATCGCGACACGGAGAACATTGAGCGGAGAAGAGTCTGATTGTGTCTGAGCCATATCAATGATCTAGCGCGCGACTTATGAGCCTGCAATTGCCGTCTTCCAGAGAAAAGAGTAGGCAACACGCAATTCATCTGGTCAGGACATCGCCATGTCGCTTTTACCGGCAATCATGGCCCATGCTTGCGACCCGTTTGACGCAAGATGAAGTCGCTGACGCATGGATACTGAACACTTCCGATGATTGATGCCGTTGACTCCTTTGTCCGTGAATACGGCATCCTTGCTGTATTCGCTGGAAGCGCGGCGGAAGGCGAAAGCGTCGCGATCGTCGGCGGCTTCTTCGCCCACCAGATGCTGTTGCCGCTGTGGCAGACCTATGTCGCGGCGCTGATCGGCACCTTTATCGGCGACACCGCCTATTACCTCTTCGGCAAGTGGTTTGCGGATCATCGCTGGGTCACGAAAATGCGTGGCAAGCCAGGCTTCAAGCATGCCATGCGCCTGGCGCAAACGCGTCCCCGCGCATTCGTCTTCTTCAACCGCTATGCCTATGGCCTGCGGCTGCTCGGCGGGGTTTGCTGTGGTCTTGCCAAGATCGATTGGGGCACGTTCCTGATCTACAACGTGCTGTCGTCGATCGTCTGGGCGACGCTCTTCGTGGGGATCGGCTACTTCTTCGGGCTTGGCGCGGAAGCGCTGATCGGCGACGCATTGCACGAACACCAGCGCGTCATCATCGCCGTCGCCATCATCCTGGCCGTCACGCTCCTGGTGGTGGTCGTCGTGCGCAAGGTCATGGCGCGCGAAAAGCAGAACGACGCTTGAGCGTCAGACTGGCGCCACCGGAACGTCATCCGATGACCTTTCATGCTGCGGAAGGTCATCGGCGATCTCGTAGAAGTCGCCCTTGTCGGCCGTGAAGATGTGCATGGCAGGTTCGAGCCCGGAGGGCTGATCGAACAGACCTGCCATCACCGATGTGACATCGGATTGAACTGCCTTCCAGAACAAGGCCGAGCCGCACATCTTGCAGAAGCCACGCTTGGCGAAGGCGCTCGCCTCATACCACGAGACGTTCTCCGCGCCCTCGGCCGAAAGCTGGTCGTCAGCCACCTCAGTGGCCGCGTAATACAGGCCGGTCTGCTTGCGGCACTGCGAGCAATGGCAAAACACGACGCCGCGCAAGGCGCCGCGCGCGGTGACACGCACCTGGCCGCACAGGCATGAACCCGTGTGAGCGAGATGGGAGTCACCGTATTGCGTCATGATTCTAACCGTTAACCGCCTTCTTCTGCTGCGGCGTTTCCGCCTTCTTCAGCAACTCGCTGACCAGGAACGCCAGCTCCACGGCCTGTTCGGCATTGAGACGCGGATCGCAATGGGTGTGGTAGCGATCCTGCAGTTCGTCGTCGCGGATAGCACGCGCCCCGCCGGTGCATTCGGTGACGTTCTTGCCGGTCATCTCGACATGGATGCCGCCCGGATAAGTACCCTCGGCGCGATGCACCTCGAAGAAGCTCTGCACTTCCTTGAGGATGCGGTCGAACGGCCGCGTCTTGTAGCCGGCAGCGGTCACCGTGTTGCCGTGCATCGGATCGCAGGACCAGACGACCTTGCGGCCTTCCTTTTCCACAGCGCGAACCAGCTTCGGCAAATGATCGCCAACCTTGTCGGCACCGAAGCGCGCGATCAGCGTCAAACGACCCGCTTCGTTCTCCGGATTGAGCAAATCGCAAAGCTCGATCAGGCCATCGGGTGTCAGCGAAGGACCGCATTTTAAACCGAGCGGGTTCTTGATGCCGCGGCAATATTCGATATGGGCGTGATCCGGCTGGCGCGTACGGTCGCCGATCCAGATCATGTGGCCCGACGTCGCGTACCAATCGCCGGACGTCGAATCTACGCGTGTCAGCGCCTGTTCGTAACCGAGCAAAAGTGCTTCATGGCTGGTATAGAAATCCGTCTCGCGCAGTGCGTAGTTGCTTTCCGAGGTGATCCCCACCGCACGCATGAAGTCCATGGTCTCGGTGATGCGGTTGGCGAGCGCCTCATATTTTGCTGCCTGCGGGCTGTCGGCCACGAAGCCCAGCATCCACTTGTGGACGTTTTCCAAGCTGGCATAGCCGCCCTGCGCGAAAGCGCGCAGCAGGTTGAGCGTCGCGGCCGACTGGCGATACGCCATTTCCTGGCGCGCAGGATCGGGAATGCGCGACTTCTCGTCGAACTCGATGCCGTTGATGATGTCGCCGCGATAAGACGGCAGAGAAACCTCGCCCTTGGCTTCGATGTCGGACGAGCGCGGCTTGGCGAACTGACCGGCGATGCGGCCGACCTTCACCACCGGCTGCGCGCCGGCATAGGTCAGCACGACCGACATCTGCAGGAACACGCGGAAGAAGTCGCGGATATTGTCCGCACCATGCTCGGCAAAGCTTTCGGCACAGTCGCCACCCTGGAGCAGGAAGGCCTCACCATTGGCAACGGAGGCGAGCTGCTTCTTCAGCTTGCGCGCTTCACCTGCAAAAACGAGCGGCGGAAACGTAGCAAGACGAGCCTCTGTCTCTTCCAGCACGGCCATGTCTGGATAGGACGGGACCTGTTGGATCGGCTTGGCTCTCCACGAATTCGGCGACCACTTCGTCATCACTGCACCTATTTGGCTTTGCGGCGCTCTCTAATTGCCCGCATCTTCTCCGTTGTTGGGAAGTGCCGGTCCTATACAGGAAGGTTAAGAACCATGCCAGCCCGGCTAAGGATCAAGACCGGTTGACGATCAAGAAACGCGTTCGCCGTTCTTCAGCCGGTAGCTTGGCGAATACATCGTGACGAGTTCTTCGGCAGTTGTGGGATGAACCGCCATGGTGCGGTCAAACGCATCCTTGGTCAGCTTGGCCTTGATCGGAATACCGAGGAGCTGCGCCATCTCACCCGCATCCGGACCAATGATGTGCGCTGCGACAACCACCTTGGTTGCGGCGTCGACGAGCAGTTTCATGATCATGCGCTCGTCCCGACCGGCAAACGAGGTCTTCATCGGACGGAAGGCGGCGCGATAGACTTCCAGCTCGGGATAGGTCTTGGCCGCCTCTTCTTCCGTCATGCCAACCGTGCCGATCTCCGGCTGCGAAAACACGGCCGTCGGAATGATCTCGTGGTCAGGCCGGGTCGGATTATCGTGCCAATGCGTTTCCACGAAGCACATGGCTTCATGGATGGCGACCGGCGTGAGCTGGACCCGGTTCGTCACATCGCCGATCGCCCAGATGTTGTCGATCGAAGTGCGAGAATAGTCGTCCACCGGGATGGCACCGTTGTGGCCGAGTTCGAGCCCAAGCGCTTCCAACCCAAGTCCTTCGGTGTTCGGCAGGCGTCCGATTGCCATCAGCACTTGGTCAGCGCAGATAATGTTGCCGTCAGACATTTCGGCATCCAGCCGGCCGTCCTCGCGCCTCGCAATCGACTTGAACATCGTGTGGCAAAGGATTCGAATGCCTTTGCTTTGCATTTCGTTCTGCAGGTGCTCGCGCAGCTCCATGTCGAATCCGCCAAGGATGCGCTGGCCGCGATAAACGACGGTCGTATCGACGCCCAGGCCGTGGAAGATGTTGGCAAATTCCACGGCAATATAGCCGCCGCCGACAATCACGATCGATTTCGGCAGTTCCTTCAGGTCGAACACGTCGTCGGAATAGATCGCCAGTTCAGATCCCGGCAGTGACTCGTGCGGATTGGGGCGAGCACCAGTGGCGATCAGGATCGTGTCGGCTGTGACGGTCTTGCCCGACGCCAGCTGCACCGTGTGCTTGTCCTTCAGCGTCGCGCGCTCGTCAAAGATCGTGACATCCGTCCGGTCGAGCCCACCGCGATAAACCTGCTCCAGCCGTTCGATCTCGCGATCCTTGTTGGCGATCAGGGTTGCCCAGTCGAAGCTGGTTTCGCCAACGGTCCAGCCATAGGCCGGCGCATCGGCGAACTTCTCGGAGAACTGCGAGGCATAAACCATCAGCTTCTTCGGCACGCAGCCGCGAATCACGCAGGTCCCGCCGAAGCGGTATTCTTCTGCAATGGCGACCTTCTTGCCCAATTGTGCCGAAACACGCGCTGCCCGCACACCACCAGAGCCACCACCGATAACGAAGAGGTCGAAGTCATAGGCCATGAAGCTGAAATCCTGCGTGGTGGTTGATGGCTAGAGGTATGAGCAGCGCGGAAAAAGAAAAGCCCGGACAGTGCCGGGCTTCGCTGATCGTCCAGAAAGAATGCTA
>NZ_DAMBUH010000060.1:5490-21529 GCF_032053605.1 Tianweitania sp. | reverse complement strand
CGGTTCCGGTGGCGGCGGTGGTGGCGGTGGTGGCGGCGGCAACGGCGGAGCCGGCGGCTAAGAGCCCTCACCAACCCTCAAAGGAAAAGGGAGGCCAACCGGCCTCCCTTTTTTGTCGTCAGCAAACACGTCGTTGGAACGCTTAGGCTTCCTGGATCGCCGATAGCTTCCAGTCCCCGCCCCGAGCACGCACGAATGTCCAAAGCTCAGTGATCTCGCTAAGCTCCTCGTCGCCATCCACCAGGCGGCCGCTGTTGCGGTCCAGCAGTCGGTCACGCGATTCATAGCGCAGCGCGGCCGTCGCATAATCCTGCGTGCCTTCGCTCCAGCTTTCGGCGATGTCAGCCTGCAGAAGGGTCACATCCGTCACCTCGTTGCGCACGCCGTTTTGCGCGTTCTCAGCCAGTTCCTCCGACAGGTAGGACACCATTTCCGGCGTCACGAGCCGGCGCAGTGCGGCGTGATCTTCGCGGGAAAACGCTGCCTGCACTTCCGCAAGACGTTGCTCGAACGTGTCGAGATCGGTCTGCGCAAGCTCGATGTCGCGGCTTTCCACTGCGGCCGGCTTGCCGGCACCACCTCCGATCGACGGGATCGGGAAGGAGCGGTTGTTCTGCGGCTGAGCCTCCGCATCACGGCGCGCCTGCCAGTTTGGATTGGGTGCGGCACCGGCTGCAGCACGACCTGCCCCCGCATAAGCAGGGCTCGGCTGAGACCGCGAGCGGAAAAACCGCATGGCAAGCATGATCAGGCCGCCGATCAGCAGGATCTGCAAGAGCATGCCGAACATCCCGGCCATGCCGCCGAAGCCGTGGCCAAGCAGCATGCCGAACAAGCCGCCGATCAGCAGACCGCGCATCAAGCCACCGCCGAGACCGCCAAACAAACCACCACGCTGCTGCCCGGCTGTTTGCGCTTGACGCGTCGCGGCGCCAGGCTGCGCGGTGCTCGGCGTCATGGAACGCTCTACTGGCGCTGTCTGGCGCGGCGCGGTATTCGTTGCAGGCGCGGACTGGAACGTCCGTCCGCCACGGCTGCCGAAGCTGCCGCCGCGTCGGGCTTCAGCGTGGTCAACCGCGACCATGGACAGGGCAAGAAACAGCCCCATGAATAGAGCAGTCAGGCGTTTTCCACGCGAACCAAGCACAGGCAGCATCCTCCTTGATGATAGCTGTGCCGCATATAAGCGATTGTGATTGAAAGTTTTAGTGCGCGATCAGGCCAAACGCAGCGCAACGACCCCTGCGACGATCAAAACTCCGGCAACAAAGCGCCAAAGGCCCAAGCCTTCGCGCAGAAAGGCCACGGAGATGATCATCGCAAACAGGATCGAGCTTTCGCGCAGTGCCGCCACCGCGCCGATCGGCGCCAGCGTCATCGCCCACATCGCGATACCGTAGGACGCCGCAGACAGGCCGCCAACGCCGACGCCGATCTTCCATGATCGCGCCATCACCGGCAAAATGGCCGGTCCGCGAAGAACCAGCGCCAAAATCAGCGAGATCGTGCCATCGGTGATGAACAGCCAGACCGCATAAGAAAAAGCGGAACTTGCCAGCCGCACGCCATTGCCGTCGGCCAGCGTATAACAGGCGATGAAGAAGGAGGTGGAAAAGGCATAAGCGATCGCTTCGCGGTTGAGCTTTTCCAGCCCACCGCCGCGCAACGACATCAGGATCGTGCCGGCACACAGAAGCGCGATGCCGAGCACTGCCCAATCGCCGGGATGCTCGTTGATCAGCGCAAACGCACCGATCGTCGTCAGAAGCGGCGCGCTGCCGCGTGCCAACGGATAAACCTGCGCCAGATCGCCAGCTGCATAAGCCTTGATCAGGCACAGCTTGTAACCCTGCTGAAACACCGCCGAAGCCAGAATGAAGGGCCACACGCCCCAAGCGGGAAAATCCACGAAGGGCGACACGATCAGCGCCATCGTGCCCATGCCGGCGCTCATCAGGGTGATGGACACGAAGCGGTCGAGATGGACTTTCACCATCGCGTTCCACACCGCATGCATGGCGGCAGCAAGGAGCACGGCCGTGAACACGATCGGGCTCATGCGTGATCTCCTGGGAAATCGCGACGGCGGCTTTTGGAAAGGCTGCGTGCTGGCATGCGGCGGGCTCGTTTCCCCGCCTGTTTAACGAAGGTGCCAAGCATCCGCAAAGCACAGAGCCGGTCAATCACTCGGCCAGCGGAGTATAAGTCCGTCAGTCTGCGAGCACCATCAGGTCGCGCGGCGCGAAAGCCAGCTCAGCCGGTGCACCGGATACCGGCGGCGGCATGGTGGGGTCGTTGAACGTGTCGAGCGACACGGTGCTGTCGCCGACTTTGGTGCGCACCCGGATCACCGAACCGAGAAAATGCACGTCGGCGATCGTCGCGTCCAGCGCGCCGGTGCGCTCCCCCGTTCGGCCGAGCGAAACCGCTTCGGGGCGAAGCGCCAGCGAGATCGTCTCGCCGTTACGCTTGGGCGCAAGATTGCGATGGAGCGCCAGGGTTTGGCCCGCGACATCCACCGAGCCGGCTTCGGCATCGAGAATGCGCGCTTCCAGCACGTTGAGCGTGCCGACGAAGTTGGCGACGAAGCGGGTGGCCGGGCGGTTGTAGATCTCGAACGGCGTGCCGGCCTGGTCGGCGCGGCCATTGTTCATGACGACGATGCGGTCGGAAATCGACAGCGCTTCTTCCTGGTCATGCGTCACGAAGATCGTGGTGATGCCGAGTTCCTTCTGGATCGACCGGATTTCCTCGCGCAAGGACACGCGCACCTTGGCATCCAGCGCGGACAACGGCTCGTCGAGCAAAAGCAGGCGCGGCTTCGGCGCAAGCGCGCGCGCCAGGGCTACACGCTGCTGCTGGCCGCCGGACAACTGATAGGGATAGCGGTCGCCCAGATGCGGCAGGCTGATCAGCTTCAGCATCTCTTGGACGCGCTGCGCGCTTTCGGCCTTCGGCGTGCCGGCAACCCGCAAGCCGAAAGCGATGTTCTGCGCCACCGTCAGGTTCGGAAACAGTGCATAGGCCTGGAACACCATGCCAACCTTGCGCTGGTTCGGCTTGAGGTTGGTGACATCCTTGCCACCGACAAAGATCTTGCCCGCGCTTGGCTCCTCAAAGCCGGCGACCATGCGCAGCATTGTGGTCTTGCCGCAGCCCGATGGTCCCAGGAAGGAGATGAACTCGCCGCGCCCGACATCGAGGTTGAAGTCGCGCACGACTGTCGTTGGCTCGAAGCTCTTGGTGACGCCCTGGATCGACAGGAAGGTCTCGGTCATAATAGTTAGTCCGGGCGGTTGGCGGATTTGGGAGCAAAGCGGGCGAGCATCTGGATTACCGACATGCAGCCCCAGGTCACGGCAAAGGTGATGACGGCGAGTGCGGCCGGCTCATAAGCGCGGTTGGCGCCGATGTTCTGGAGATACGGGCCGAATGCCGGGCGGTTGAGCAGGCTCGCCATGGTGAACTCGCCGATCACGATGGCAAACGTCAGGAAGGCGCCCGACAAAACCGCGATCAACACATTGGGCAGGATCAGCCGCGTGATGATCGTCGCCCAACCCGCGCCCAGGATCTGCGCGGCTTCGGTTAGCGTGCGGACATCGATGGTGCGCAGGCCCGTATCCACCGCGCGATACATGTAAGGCAGCGCCAGGATTGCATAGCCGATCACCAGCAGCGCATCCGTGCCGCGTGCGGAAGCCAGAAACGGCAAGGCTGAGTTAGAGCCATACATGCGGATATAGCCGAACACGATCACGATGGCCGGGATGACCAACGGCAACAGCGTCACGAATTCGACGATCGGCCGGATCTGCGGCATGCGTAGCCGGATCCAATAGGCGGTCGGCACCACGATCAGCACGCCGAGCAGGATCGTGAAGATTGCGGCCATCACCGAATAGCCGAAGGTCTGCTGAAAGCGCGGATCGCCGAACACCACGGCGAAGGCATCGAAGGAATAGGTGCCGCGCCGCATCCGCATGGCGAATTCCAGCGTCGCCAGCAGCGGGATGATGAAATAGGCCGCACCCAATCCGAAGGTGAGCCAGGCCCAGAACTTGCCAGATTTCATTTCAGCCACCGTTCCGAGCGCGTGCGGAACCAGATGTAGAAGACATTGGCCATGCCCGTGATGAAGATCATGCCGAAGGCGATGGCATAGCCGAGATGCGGATTGTGCAGCACGTCACCGCGGATCTGCGCATAAAGCAGGATCGGCACGATGTTGAGCGACGAGCCCGTCAGCGCGTAAGCCGTCGCAATTGCGCCGAAAGCATTGGCGAAGAGCAGAATGACGGTGCCGAGGAAGCTCGGCCACAAAACGGGGATTACCACCATGCGCCAATACTGCCACTGGGTCGCGCCCAACGTCGCGGCCGCCTCGCCCCATTCCTTCTTCAACCCATCGATCGCCGGCGTGATGATCACCACCATCAACGGGATCTGAAAATAAAGGTAGGTCAGCGTCAGTCCCGAAAAGGACAGGATGTTGAAGCCGGTCGCATAGAGATTGAAGCCGAAGATGTCGCGCAGCAGGATCGTGACGAGACCGAGCCGACCGAGCGTGGCGAGAAAGGCAAAAGCCAGCGGCACGCCGGCGAAATTGGAGGCGACGCCGGAAAAGGTCATCGTCGCGCCGCGCACCCAGCGCGGCAGCCCGCCCCGCACGATCGCGATGGCAATCGCCAGACCGACCAGCGCGCCGATCACGGCTGAGGCGAAACTGACCTTGATGGAAATCCAATAAGCGGCGCGGATGGTCGGTTGCCAAAGCTCAGCCAGATTGCCGAGCGTAAACGTGCCCTCCGGCGTCTGGAACGCGCCGAGGATCAGGTAAGCGGTCGGCGCAATCAGAAAGAAGATCGCGAACAGAAAGAACGGCGCAACGCCCAGCCATTGCGTCGGCAGCCGAACGGCGCGCGCATGAGGCGGGGCGGCATGCGTCCGGTTCTGACAGGCTGATCGTCGCCATGCAGGAAGGTATCCGTGGGAATAAGGAAAAACCGGGCAGCCTGGAAGCCGCCCGGCCGATCATGCAGGAAACGTCTTACTTGACGTTGGCGCCCACGACCTGATCCCAGGCCTTGGTGATCGCTTCCTTGGCAGCGTTCTGGTCGTCAAGCGTCGGGAACTTCGCGGCTTCGTAGGCAGCTGCCGGCGGAAGCTTGGCGAGCATCTCCTGCGGCACCTTGCCCTTGGCAACCAGATCGTTGAAGCGGATAGGATGGCAATAGCCCTTCAGCCAGCCGAGCTGGCCTTCGTCCGAATACAGGTGCTCCATCCACAGCTTGGCGGCGTTCGGATGCGGCGCGTAAGCGCTGATGCCCTGAACGTAAACGCCGGCAACCACGGCAGACTTCGGCACCACGACTTCAACCGGCGGATTGCCGTTGAGCGTGTCGCGGCCGGTCAAACCGTTGTAATCCCAGTTGATCAGGATCGGGGTCTGCCCCTGCGCCAGCGTCGCCGGCTTGCCGATCACCGGCACGAAATTGCCGGACGTGTTGAGCTTCTTGAAGAAGTCGAGGCCCTTTTCGCTGGCCGAAGCCGCATCCGTGCCGCCCGTTGCGAGACCGGCAGCGTAAACGGCCTGGATCGCCTGGTTGGACGCACGCGGATCACCAGCGAGCGCTACCGCATTCGCATAATCCGGCTTCAGGAGGTCGGCCCAATCCTGTGGCACGTCCTTGACGATATCCGTGTTCACCATGAACGACAGAACACCGTAATAATCGCCGTACCAGTGGCCTTCCGGATCCTTGGCGTCTTCCGGGATCGAGTCCCAGGTCGAGACCTTGTAGGGCATCAGAAGGTTTTCGGCCTTGGCGGCCGGGCCGAAGGACAGGCCGACATCGATCACGTCAGGCGCCTGCGGGCCCTTGTTGTCCTTGTTGGCCTTGATGGCCTCGATCTCGTCGCCCGAACCGGCATCCGGATTCAGTTCGTTGACCGTGATCTCGGGATACTTTGTCTTGAAGGCGGCGATGACTTCGCCGTAACCGCACCAGTCATGCGGCAGCGCGATCGTGGTGAGCTGGCCTTCCTTCTTGGCCGCTGCAACCAGTTCGTCCATATTTTGAGCGGACGAAATCGCCGTTGTCGCCATCATGGCAACGGCCGTCCACGAAAGTACTTTCCCCACCAAACCCGTCACGATCATCTCCGTTGTTGTTCCGCCTTCCCGGCGTTCAAAAGCGCCGTATGCCCTGCACATGACAGGAGGATGAAGGCCGACGCAAGCACCCGCGCAAAGACCTGAACAAAAAAGCTTTGAGCGAGTTACTGCCCGGCAAACTCTGTTCCGGCGGTAACCCGTCGAACAAGGACAAACCCGGCGATCACGAAGCCGTCAGAGCTTCGGACACAACATTGCCGATATTTAACACAACGACAGCGTCAGGCATGGCATTGTGTGTTGCACAATGATCGAAACGAAAGGTCTGTTCGGCCTCACGCATCGACATGCTTCTACGCGTTACTTGAGCCGGAGACTTCAATGGCGGTTTGGAAACAACTGATCCTCGGCCTGCTCGTGGCTGTGATCGGCGCCGCCCTTTGGGTCCGCTTCGTGCCGGGATCGGCTGATACGCTGGCGAAAATCGGCCTTGATGTGCCGGCCTGGGCGGCCGTCGAGCCGCAGCAGAAGGAAGCAGCGGAAGGCGGCGGCCATAATGGCGGCCAGCGCCAGAACCGCACCACCACGGTCGTTGCTCCGCCTGCCACCCGCGCCACGATCAATGATCGCCTGACCGCCATCGGCACCGGCAACGCCATCCGCTCCGTCAGCGTGCTTCCCTTCGTGTCCGGCCGCATCGTCGAGATCCCCGTCGCATCCGGCGACCAGATCAAGGCTGGTGACGTGATTGCCCGCCTCGATTCCGATGCCGAGCGCATTGCCGTCGACCGCGCCAAGATCGCGCTGGAAAACGCGCAGGCAGCGCTCGATCGTTCCAACGCGCTGCGCAATTCCAATACCATCACCGCCGTTGCCCAGACCGAAGCCAAGCTTGCGGTGGACAATGCGCGGCTCGAGCAACAGCAGGCCGAGCTCAACCTCGAACGCCGCTCCATCACCGCCCCGATCGGCGGCATGGTCGGCATCGTGCCAGTAGAAATCGGCGATTACGTTACCTCACAGACCGAGATCGTCACGCTGGATGACCGCTCCGAAATCCTGGTCGACTTCTGGGTGCCGGAGCGCTTCGCCGGCGCGGTCAAGGTCGGCGCGCCGGTCAAGGCCAGCCTGGTTGCCCGGCCGGACCGCATCTTCGACGGCGTGGTCAGCGCGCTCGACAGCCGTCTCGATACGGCCAGCCGCACCATGCGCGTCCAGGCCAAGCTCGCCAATCCCGATGATCTTCTGCGCGCCGGCATGTCCTTTGAAGTCGCCATGACCTTCCCCGGCGACACGTTCCCGGCCGTCAATCCGCTGGCCATCCAATGGAGCACGGACGGCGCTTACGTCTGGCAGATCCGCGACAACAAGGCGGAGCGCACTCCGGTCCGCATCATCCAGCGCAACACGGATGCCGTTTTGGTGGAAGCCGACATTGCCGATGGTCGCCCCATCATCACCGAAGGGCTGCAGGCTCTGCGTGACGGCGCATCCGTCCAGATCGCGGGCGGTAACCGGCCCGAACCGGTGGCAACCACACAAACACCGGGAAGCGGCTCGTGACGGACAAGCCCGACATGAGCGAGAACGAACCCAAACACGAGCCAAACACCAACGCGCCAGTTGAAGCACCTGCGGTGATCTCGCCCACACCAGCGCCCGAGCCGGCAGACAATGCAAACGCTACGGCCTCGGACGAAACCATAACCGAAGACGCCCAGCCTCAGGCAAAGCAGGAAACCGGCTCAACCGCGATTTTCGTTCGCCGACCGGTTCTCGCTTTCGTGTTGAACGTGCTGATCGTCGTGGCTGGCCTCGCGGCCTTCTTCGGCATCGATGTGCGCGAGCTGCCGGATGTCGATCGCCCGGTCATCACAGTCAACACCAACTATACGGGTGCGGCCGCCGAAACGATCGATCGCGAAATCACCGCGATCGTGGAAGGCGGCATCGCCCGCGTTTCCGGCGTGAAGTCGATCTCCTCTTCATCGTCCTTCGGCCGCAGCCGGGTGACCGTGGAGTTCAACGACGGCGTCGATCTCGATGTCGCGGCCTCCGACATGCGCGATGCCGTCAGCCGTGTCGTCAACCAGCTGCCGGATGACCTGCAGGACCCGCCAACGGTGGTGAAGGCCGATGCCAACGCCGAGGCGGTGATCCGTCTCGCCGTCACCTCCGAAACCATGTCCATCGAGGACATGACGGTGCTGGTGGAAGACGAGATATCGGATACACTGGCCGCAGTTCCAGGCGTGGCCGACGTGCAGATCAACGGCGACCGCGAAAAGATCTTCCGCATCGATATCGACCAGGCCAAGCTTGCGTCGCTCGGCATGACCGTTGCCGATGTGTCGAGCGCACTCAGTTCGATGGCCTTCGATGCGCCGGCCGGCGCTCTGTCCAGCAATGACCAGAACCTGATCGTGCGCGCCACCGCCGCCCTGACCACGCCTGAAGCCTTCGAAGCCGTGCTCCTCAACGGCCGTACCCGGCTCGGCGATGTCGCCACGGTCACGCTCGGCCCGGACATCGGCCAAACACAGCTGCGTGCCAACGGCCAGACCGGTGTCGGTCTCGGCATCATCCGCCAGGCCCAATCCAACACGCTCGACATCAGCGAAGGCGTTCATGCCGCTGTCGATCAGCTGAAGAAAACCCTGCCGGAAGGCATGGACATCTTCATCACCAGCGATGACGCAACCTTCGTTGAAGGCGCCATCCACGAAGTCGAAATCGCGCTCGGCATTTCGGCCACCGTGGTGCTCGTCATCATCTTTGCCTTCCTGCTCGACATTCGCGCCACCATCATCCCGGCCGTCGCTCTGCCCGTGGCGCTGATCGGCACGGTGGCCGGCATTTATCTTGCCGGCTTCTCGCTCAACATCCTGACCCTGCTGGCGCTGGTTCTCGCCACCGGTCTCGTTGTCGATGACGCCATCGTGGTGCTGGAAAACATCGTGCGCCGCCGCAACATGGGCCTTGGGCCGCGTGCTGCCGCCGTGCTCGGCACGCAGGAAGTGTTCTTCGCCGTCATCGCCACCACGGCGACGCTGGTTGCCGTGTTCGTCCCCCTCTCCTTCCTGCCCGGCCAGACCGGCGGCCTGTTTCGCGAATTCGGCTTCGTGCTGGCGCTGTCGGTGATCCTGTCGGCAATCGTGGCTTTGTCGCTCTGCCCCATGCTCGCCTCGCGCATGCTGGGCGGCTATACCGAGCACGAGCATACCGGCCTGCTTGGCCGCATCGGCGGCGGCTTGTCCGCCTTCTACCGCCGCACACTCCATGCCGCCTTGAACGCACCGCTGATCGCCATCATCGTGGCGCTGCTCGCTGCCGGCGCGGCGGGCGCCATGTTCGGCACCATCCGCTCCGAGCTGACGCCGACCGAAGACCGCTCGCAAGCCTTTATCCGCGTGCAGGCGCCGCAGGGCGTCAGCCTGGACTATATGGGCCAGCAGATGCGCGCGATCGAAGAGCGCCTCCAGCCTCTGCGCGACAATGGCGAGATCCGTTCGGTTTATTCGATCGCCGGTCAGGGCGGGAACTACAATAGCGGCTTCATGGTCATGTCGCTCGCTTCCTGGAGCGACCGCGAGCGCACGCAGCAGCAGATCCTGGATGATATTCAAAGCCGCATCCGCGATGTTTACGGCGTGCGCGCCTTTGCCTTCCAGCCAAACAGTCTGGGCATTCGCGGTGCCGGCAGCGGCCTGCAATTCGCCATCGTCGGCAACAACTATGCGGACCTGACCGCAGCCGCCGAAGCCACCGTGCGCGACCTCGAAAACACGCCCGGTTTCCAGCAGCCGCGCTTGTCCACCGAAGCCACGCAGCCGCAGCTTTTCGTGTCCATCAATCGCGACCGCGCCTCCGATCTCGGCATCGAGATCAACGGTCTCGCCGCTGCCATGCAGGCCATGCTGGATGGGCGCGAAATCGGCTCGGTCTTCATCGAGGACCGCGCCTTCGACGTAAAGCTGGTGTCTTCCGCCAACCCCGTGAACGATCCGACCGATCTGGAAAACATCTTCCTGAAAGCGTCGGACGGTCGCTTCGTGCCGATGTCGACCATCGCCACGCTGGAAGAGCGTGCCGTGCCGCCTTCGCTTGCGCGCGAACAGCAGCTGCGCTCGGTCGCCATCACCTCCTCGCTGGCGCCGGAACTGGCACTCGGAGACGCCTATACTCAGGTGCAGGAAATTGCCGGCAAGCACATGCCGGCCGGCAGTCGCATCGTGCCGCTGGCCGAAGCCGCAACGCTCGGCGAAACATCCAGCGGCATGCTCACCATCTTCGGCTTTGCGCTCGTGATCGTGCTCTTGGTGCTGGCGGCCCAGTTCGAAAGCTTCGTCAGCGCCATCATCATCATGATGACCGTGCCGCTTGGCCTCGCCTGCGCTGTGTTCGCGATGGTGCTGACCGGCACCAGCCTCAACGTTTACAGCCAGATCGGTCTCGTTCTGCTTGTCGGCATCATGGCCAAGAACGGCATCCTGATCGTGGAATTCGCCAACCAGCTGCGCGATCGCGGCCTGCCCTTGCGCGAAGCGATCGAGGAAGCCTCGAACATTCGCCTACGGCCGGTCATGATGACCATGCTCTGCACCATCGTCGGCGGCGTGCCGCTGGTGATGGCGTCGGGCGCCGGTGCCGAAGCGCGTATCGCACTAGGCTGGGTCATCGTCGGCGGCCTCGGTCTCTCCACAATCGCTACGCTCTATATAACGCCGGTCTCCTATCTTCTGCTCGGCCGTTTCGTGACGCCGAAGGTCGAGGAAGAAGCCCGGCTTGAACGCGAGCTGGAAGCCGCTGCCAATCCGCGTCCGGCACAGCCCCGTCCGGCGCTGGATGCTCATCCCGCCCCTGCCGATTGAAGATCAACCGCGCATCGCTGCCCTGCTCGGTTCATGCGGCACCGCCTGCCCCTTGACCGCGCCCGGCGCGTGCAGCATGGACCTGTCATCAATGGTTTAGGAGCATGCCGCCGTGGCGAGCAAACGAATCTCCCTGGCAAATGCGCAGGCTCTTGTCGGTAAGGAAGTCGGACTGGCGGAATGGCGCGAGGTTTCGCAGACCATGATCGACCAGTTCGCCGATGCAACCGACGATCACCAGTTCATCCACACCGATCCAGCTCGCGCTGCAGCCGAAGGGCCTTACGGCGGCACGATTGCGCATGGCTTCCTCACCCTCTCGCTTCTGTCGGCCATGACCTATGAGGCCGTGCCGGCGCTGGAAGGCATGGTTGCCGGCGTTAATTTCGGCTTCGACAAGGTGCGCTTCATGTCGCCGGTCAAAACCGGCCAGCGCATCCGCGCCCGCTTCATCCTCGACAAGCTGCGCGAGCGGCCATCCGGTATCGTCGAGATCAACTATGCCGTGACGATCGAACTCGAAGGCAGCATCAAGCCCGCGCTGACCGCTTACTGGCTGACCCTGATGATGCCTGACCGCACGAAAGACCGGGCGTGAGTGCCTCCGAACAAGAGGCTCGCTCTTCCATGAAACGCTTCGACGGTCTGTCCGTGCTGATCACCGGCGCAACCGGCGGATTTGGCCGCCGCGCTGCCGAGCGCTTTGCTGGAGAAGGCGCAAAACTCATCCTGTCCGACGTTGATGCCGAAGCGCTCGACGCTTTTGCCGCGACCCTCGACTGCGAAACGGCCCGTCTCGCTGGCGACATCAGCCAGGAAAGCCTGTCCAAGGATCTGGTAAAACTCGCCGTCGAAAAGTTCGGCCGCCTCGATGTCGCGCTGAACAATGCCGGCATCGCGCAAAGCTACGTCAAGCTGCCAAACGTCCCTTCCGACGAAGCGCGCCGCATCCTGGAAATCGACCTGCTCGGCGTTTTCTTCGCCATGTCCTACCAGATCCCGCAGATGGAACGGCAGTTCCGCCGCACCGGAAAAGGCGGCGCGATCGTCAATGTCGCTTCGGTTGCCGGTCTCGCCGGCGCGCCTCGCTTGTCCGTTTATTCCGCCGCCAAACATGGCGTCGTCGGCCTGACCCGATCGGCGGCCGCCGAATATGCCAGCAAAGGTGTGCGCGTGAATGCGGTCTGCCCGGCCTTCGCACGGACCAAGATGGCGATGGACATGCTGGGTATGTCGACCGCCGGAACCGACGCGGCCATCGCCGATCTGACGCGGGGGGTGCCGATGAAACGGCTGGCTGAGGTGGACGAAATCGTCGAGGTCTTTCTGTTCGCAGCCGACCCCAAAAACAGCTTCATGACCGGTCAGGCCATTGCAGCAGATGGCGGCATAACCGCCATCTGAGCCCCAAAAAACCGGCTGAGAACGCCGGTTTTGTGCCGCCACTTGCTGCTTTTTGCCGGAAATTGGCCGAAAAATTCCGCTAAATTCCCCGTGCGGCGTCGGAAAGATAGCTGAACGCGTAGTCCGCAAACGACCGCCAGCATTCCACTCGGAATGTGTTGGGCGCGGTCCGCAAAAGCACGACCTCGATCTTGCCGAGTACCGTGCGCGAGCAGGCGCCGACAGGAAACGCCTGCACACCCAGATCCTGCGGACAGCCTGCATTGATCACGTCTGCTGCCTTTTCACCCGACACGATGATTGCGGCATTGCGGTGTGAGACATCGACTGCCGAATGCAGAACGGAAACCTCGGCCAGATCGGCAATCGGATCACCCTCGCCGTCATCAATCACCAGCCACTCGTCCGGGCCCAGCCAAAAGGCCGTGCGACCGTTGGCGGTGACGGAAGTCTTTGGTTTCGCTGGTAAATCTAGGCCCAACGCCAGCGAAAGCGGAGCTAGACCATCTGGCCTGGCACGCAGCGAGATACGTCGCGCAGGCTTCCCCGGCTGCAGGGAAACGCCGTTGATCGCCTCGCTGCGATGATCCAGCGCGCCGCGTCGCTTAACCGTGATCGCTGCTGCCTCAACCATGGAGCCGCTCCCCCTTTTCGTCGAAGAACAATGGCTTGCACACTTCGACCTCGATCACGCTGTCTGGCATCGGGACGTACAAAGTCTCGCCGATCCGGCTGAATCCGCCTTCCACCAGACCCATGGCGATCGAACTGTTGCAGTTTTCTGACCAGTAGCTCGAGGTAACGAAACCGATCATCTTCATCGGCACCGGCTGCTTCGGGTCGACCACGACCTGAGCGCCTTCTTCCAGAACAGTCTTCGGATCCTTGGTCTTGAGGCCGACCAGTTGACGACGGCCCGGCGCCACGAGATCTGGACGGGTCAGACCGCGAATACCCACGAAGTCGGTCTTCTTCTTGCCGATCGCCCAATCAAGCCCGGCATCACCCGGGGTGACCGTTCCGTCCGTATCCTGGCCGACGATGATGTAGCCCTTTTCGGCGCGCAGCACGTGCATGGATTCCGTGCCGTACGCGCAGGCATCGTGCTTCTTGCCTTCTTCCCAGATGGCCTCCCACACAGCACGTCCGTAATCGGCCGGCACGTTGACTTCGAAGCCGCGCTCGCCGGTGAACGACATCCGGAACAGCCGGGTCGGAACCCCGCCGCAGATCGTACCTTCGCGCACCGACATATGCGGCATAGCGGCATCCGAAATATCGATATCGTCGACCAGCGATTGAAGGATGTCGCGGCTCTTCGGACCCTGAACGGCGATCACCGCCCATTGCTCGGTGATCGAGGTCAGCCAGACATCGAGATGCGGGAACTCGGTCTGAAGATAGTCTTCCATATGGTGCATCACGCGCGGCGCACCGCCGGTGGTGGTGGTCACATGGAAGCGATCGGCGGACAGGCGACCGACGACACCGTCATCATAGATGAAGCCGTCTTCGCGCAGCATGATGCCATAGCGGCAGCGGCCGTCTTCGAGCTTTGCCCACGGGTTGGTGTAAAGCAGCTCCATGAACTTGGCGGCGTCCGGGCCAACCACCTCGATCTTGCCGAGGGTTGAGGCGTCGAACAGGCCGGCTGATGTGCGCACCGTCTTGCATTCGCGGTTCACCGCCGCATGCATGTCCTCGCCCTTACGCGGATAATACCAGGCGCGCTTCCACTGCCCGACGTCCTCGAACACCGCGCCCTGCTGTTCTTCCCAGCCATGCATCGGGGTGCGGCGCGTGGGATCGAACAGATCGCCCTTGGCGTGGTTAACGATCGCGCCGAAGGTGACCGGCGTATAAGGCGCGCGGAATGTGGTGAGACCGACCGCAGGGATCGGCTTGTGCAGCACTTCGGCCGCGATCGCGAGACCATGCAGGTTGGAGGTCTTGCCCTGATCGGTTGCCATGCCGTTGGTGGTAAAGCGCTTCACATGCTCAATCGAGCGCATGCCTTCGCGCACGGCCTGGCGGATGTCCTTGGCCGTCACATCGTTCTGGAAGTCCACGAAGGCCTTGACGATCTGGTCCGGACCCGAGCCCGGAGCAGCACCCAGCATACCGCCACCCCAGGTCTCGCCCTTGTCGACCTTGGGCTTGGAGGCCGAGGTCGAGCGCACGGCCTTTTCGCCGGCGGCGAAGCCTTCATCGACGGTGGCATCAAGGCTGTCCGCACCGTTGCAGGCACCAACCGAGATACAATCCTGCGCGTAGGTGCCCGGCAGGAAGCGCTGCGTCGGCTCGTCGAAAGCGACCTTGCCGCGCGACTGCGAGAACAGGTGAACGGAGGGCGTCCAGCCCGACGACATCAGCAGCGCGTCGATCGCGACCTTGCGCTCTGGTCCGCCGGATTTCGCCTGCACCGTCATGGACGAGACGCGCAGCCGGCCGTCCGTACCAATAACCGTACGGCCCGGATTGATCTCGATGCCGAGGGCGCGGGCTTCTTCCACCAGGGCGCTGGACGGGTTGTCTCTGATGTCGACGATGGCCGCGATGTTGACGCCGGCCTTTTTCAGATCGATCGCGGCGGGATAGGCGGAATCGTTGGCGGTAAAGACGCCGACATTGCGCCCGACCGCAACACCGTAATGGTTGAGGTAGCTGCGCGCAGCCGAAGCCAGCATGATGCCCGGACGATCATTGTCGGCAAACACCATGTGCCGCTCGATGGCGCCGGTGGCGAGGATCACCTTCTTGGCGCGAACCTGCCACAGCCGTTCGCGAGGCGTGGTGAGGTCGGGATGCGCGAGATGTTCGGTGACGCGCTCCACCAGCCCGACCATGTTCTGCGCGTAGTAGCCGAAGGCGGTGGTGCGGGTAAGCACGCGGACATTGTCGCGCGAAAGGAGCGACGCAGCCGCAGCCTGCGCCCAGGCCCAGCCATCCTGGCCTTCAATCGACGCGCCGGTTTCGTAGCGCAGTGCGCCGCCAATATCCGGCTGCTCGTCGCACAGGATCACGCGCTGGCCGGAATCCGCTGCGGCAAGCGCTGCCGCCAGACCAGACGGCCCGGCGCCAACGATCAGCACATCGCAATGCGCAAAGCGCTGCGCGTAAGTGTCGGGATCGGCCAAATCCGGCGCAACGCCGAGACCGGCTGCTTCACGGATACGCGGCTCGTAAACCTTGGCCCAGGCGCCCTTCGGCCACATGAAGGTCTTGTAGTAGAAGCCGGCCGAGAACATCGGCGAGCCGATATTGTTGACGGCGCCGACATCATAAGCGAGCGACGGCCAGCGGTTCTGCGATACGGCGGTCAGCCCGTCGTAAAGCTCCTGCACGGTGGCGCGCACATTCGGCGTCTTGCGGGCGGCGTCTCGATGGATGCCGACCAGCGCGTTCGGTTCTTCCGGCCCAGCTGAAAGAAAGCCGCGCGGCCGGTGATATTTGAACGAGCGGCCAACGAGATGCACGCCATTGGCGAGCAGCGCGGAGGCCAGCGTATCGCCTTGAACGCCGGCATAGGTCTGGCCGTCAAAGGTGAAGGCGAGCGGCGCGGCGGTGCCGAGCCGGCCCTTGTTCGGAATGCGATGCGTGGCTGTAACGGCCTTCTTGGTGGTGGTCGTCGCCATCACGCTTCTCC
>NZ_DAMBUH010000060.1:0-5480 GCF_032053605.1 Tianweitania sp. | reverse complement strand
GACTTCCGCTGGCTCCGGTTGTGGTTCGCCGGCCTTGTAAACGCGCAGGAACTTGTCGGTGACGGAATCGCGCACGGCATTGAAGAAGCGGCCACAGCCATGAATGTGCCGCCAGCGCTCATAAACCAGCCCTTTCGGGTTGGTGCGGATAAAGAAGAAGCTCTCGAAGGCCTCGTCGCTTTCACCCACGATGTTGGTGGAGCGTGCGATATGCGCCTCGCCGCCATTCCGGAATTCGACCTCTGGCCGCTCTTCCTGGCAATAAGGACAGTTGATCAACAGCATCGTTTAAACAGTCCTCTAGAGTTCGCCTGGGCCGATAGCCGCGCCGCGTGGTTGGTCGCAAAGACGCCTGCCCTGCGCCATCAGTGGCCCCATCGCCTGGATGCGTTGTTCCATCGTGAGTTCCGGCTTAATCAGGCCGCCATCGCCGAGATTGCCGATCCCGAGATCGAACGGGTTGACGGACACCTGCACAACACGGGGCTGATCTTCATGGTCTTCTGCGGCTTCCGAAAAATACACCATCGGCTGACCCAGGATCGTCGCGCAAAGGAGGGTTCCGCGTGGCACGGAAAACGGCCAATCCGCCTCTTTCCCGTTGCGCTCGATCATCTGCACGCGAAAATCCTCTGCACCAGGCATAAGGCTTTGCCGATGGTCGTCAGCAACAAGCAAAGGAACGGCAACGGCCATGGCGACAACCGGCAAGATCAATGGGCAACAGCCGCGGCAGCCGCCTCGTCGATCAACCGGCCGGTGCGGAAGCGTTCCAGCGTGAACGGCGCGTTGATCGGATGCGGATTGTCGTTGGCGATCGTATGCGCAAAGACATGACCCGAACCCGGCGTTGCCTTGAAGCCGCCCGTGCCCCAGCCGCAGTTGACGTAGAGGCCTGGCACAGGCGTCTTGGCGAGGATCGGCGAGCGGTCCGGCGTCACATCCACAATGCCGCCCCATGACCGCAGCATCTTCATGCGCGTAAACATCGGGAACATCTCGCAGATCGCATCCAGCGTGTGGTTGATGATGTGCAAGCCGCCGGTCTGCGAATAGGAAATGTACTGGTCGGTGCCAGCGCCGATCACCAGCTCGCCCTTGTCGGACTGCGAAATATAGGCGTGCACGGTATTGGACATGACCACGCAGGGGAAGCAGGGCTTCACCGGCTCCGACACCAGTGCCTGCAGCGGGTAGCTTTCCAGCGGCATGCGCACGCCGGCCATTTCCATCAGCACCGACGTATGGCCGGCCGCAACCACGCCGATCTTCTTGGCGCCGATGAAGCCCTTCGACGTATCCACACCAATAACATGGCCGTTGGACGAGCGGCGTACTGCCGTCACTTCACAATTCTGGATGATGTCGACACCCCGCGCCGACGCTGCACGGGCATAGCCCCAGGCCACAGCATCGTGGCGCGCGGTGCCGCCCCGGCGCTGCAGGGCCGCGCCGACGATCGGATAGCGCGCCTGCTTAGACAGGTTCAGCGGCGGGCAGAATTCCTTGGCTTCTTCCGGCGACAACCACTCATTGTCGATGCCGTTCAGCCGGTTGGCATGGATGTGGCGCTTGAAGACCTGCACGTCGTGCACATTGTGCGCCAGCATCATGACGCCGCGCGGGCTGTACATGACGTTGTAGTTCAGGTCCTGGCTCAGCCCATCCCACAGCTTCAGCGCGTGATCGTATAGCCCGGCGCTCTCGTCATAAAGGTAGTTGGAGCGGATGATCGTGGTGTTGCGGCCGGTATTGCCGCCGCCGAGCCAGCCCTTTTCGAGCACGGCGATATTGGTGATGCCATGCTCCTTGGCGAGGTAATAGGCCGTCGCCAGACCGTGGCCGCCCGCGCCGATGATGATGACATCGTAGTCCTTGCGAGGCTCCGGCGAGGTCCATTGCTGGTCCCAGCCTTTATGGCCACGCATTGCCTCGCGCGCGATCGCAAAGACCGAATATTTCCGCATGGCCAAGCCTCGAACAAACCTGATGGAGCGTCAACGACCAGCTTCCTGCAAAGCTTTGTGTCGCCGCTGCCGCTTCCCTAGCACTAATGAAAAGCCGCTTCCATCTGTGCTCTGAATGCGACGGGTTTAGCCGCTTTGCGTCTTCCTGACACGCGTGCAAAACCGAGCGCAAGTCAAAAGCGACGTAACGGAAAGCAGATGGACAAACGGCCGTTCCGCTGGTATTTACAGGGACGTCGCAGGCAGGTTCTGCCGCGATGGCATGACCCGTTGCCGCAAGCGGGCTGCATTTCATTGAAACCCTTTGAACCGGTGGAAGCCCGTGCAGGTCCTCGTTCGCGACAACAATGTTGATCAGGCGCTGCGCGCGCTCAAGAAGAAGCTGCAGCGCGAGGGCGTCTTTCGCGAGATGAAGATGCGCGACCACTTCGAAAAGCCCTCGGAAAAGCGCGTTCGTGAAAAAGCCGAAGCCGTCCGCCGGGCGCGCAAGCTGGCGCGCAAGCTGGCGCAGCGTGAAGGTCTGATTGCGGCACCGAAACCGGCTGCAACGGCACGTCCTTCCGCACGCTGAGTGCGCGATACGCTTTTCGCCTAGATTTCGTCTCTTTTTTGAGGCTTTAGCCCTGTGGTGGCGCGGCGTAACCGCCTTGCCGCCATTTTCATTTTGCCTCCGGCCTTCCTTTCGTCAGACTGGCGGCACGCTCTTTGATTCGGATGCGCGCCGAGCCGCGTGTTTTGTGGGGGACCAACTCCGATGCGCTATTCCGCCGTGCCCGCCCGTCAGCTGCGTTCCGCAATGCTGGCCGCAACCGTTCTGCCGGTGCTGGGGCTTGCTGCCTGTCAGTCGACCGGCCCGATGGGCGAAGTGGCGAGCATCCAGACCGCGCAGGGTTCGAGCGAAAACATTTCTTCGCTGACCTCCGTGATCGACCGCAATCCTCGCGATCCCGAAGCCTATAATGTGCGTGGCTCCGCTTACGGCCGTGCAGGCGATTATCGCCGCGCCATCAAGGATTTCGACCAGGCACTGGCGCTCAACCCGAACTTCTACCAGGCCTATGCCAACCGCGCGCTGATCAACCGCTATCTCGGCCAGCAGCCGCAGGCGATTGCCGACTACAACAAGTCGCTTCAGATCAACAGCAACTATGCCGCCGCCTATATCGGTCGCGGCGACGTGTATCGCCTGGCCGGCAACAGCCAGCAGGCGTTGCAGGATTATGAACGCGCAATCCAGATGAACACGACGGATCCGCGCGCGTATGCCGGACGTGGCCTCGTTTACCAGACCACCGGCCAGCATCAGCAAGCCATCGAGGATTTCGCCACCACGATCTCGCTCGCGCCCGACCAGCCCAACGGCTACAACGGCCGCGGCCTGTCCTATCTGGCGCTCGGTGACGACGACAACGCCTTTGCCGACTTCAACGTCGCCATCAAGCTCAATGACGGTGTGGCGGAAAGCTGGACCAACCAGGGTCTGGTCTACGAAAAGCGCGGCGACAAGGCTCGCGCCGCCAAATCCTATGCCCGCGCCGCTCAGCTCGATCCGAACTACAAGCCGGCAGTGAACGGCCTTTCGCGCACCCGCAGCGGCGGTGCTTGATCCAAGCGCGCGCCGTGCGAACCGACTCGGGTCACGGGTGTTGAGGTTTGTAACACCTTGTGACCTTCCGTCGCTCATCCTAGGCGGAACAACCTGGCTGGTGCGGGATTGTTGGGACTTCTTCCGTTTGTAGGAGTTCCTCATCATGAAATCAGTCATTGCCCTCGCCGCCCTTGCTGCCGGTCTTTCTGCCGCGCCCGCCGCTTTCGCAAACGAGCGTGTTCAGCTCGGCGTTCTCAGCTGCGACATCCAGGGTGGTACGAGCTTCATCGTCGGCTCGAACAAGTCCGTCGATTGCGAATACACGCCGGCGCGCGGCGGATCGGTGCAGCGCTATAGCGGCATGATTTCGAAGCTCGGCGTTGATCTCGGCATGACGCAGGGCGGCAATCTTCATTGGGCCGTGTTCGGCGTGAACTACAACGTCGGCGACGGTGAATTGGCCGGCAACTATTACGGCGCGAATGCTGAAGCGAGCATCGTTGTGGGCGCAGGTGCAAACCTGCTGACTGGCGGCCCGCGCACCAGCTTCACGCTGCAGCCGCTCAGCGTTCAGGCACAGACTGGCCTCAATGCCGCTGTTGCCGTTTCCGGCCTGGAACTCACCTACTCCTACAAGTAAGGCTCCGGCCTTCTCGTATAAAGAAGGCCGGCATCACTGCCGGCCTTCTTTATTGGTCTCAGTGGTCCATCGCCTTGACGATGTCTTCGGTCATCTTCTTGGCGTCGCCAAGCAGCATCATCGTGCCATCCTTGTAGAACAGCGTATTGTCGATGCCGGCATAGCCGGAGCCAAGCGAGCGTTTCACGAACAGGCAGGTGCGGGCCTTGTCCACATCCAGGATCGGCATGCCGTAGATCGGCGAAGACTTGTCGTCGCGCGCCGAAGGATTGGTGACGTCGTTGGCGCCGATCACATAGGCTACATCGGCCTGCGCGAATTCCGAGTTGATGTCTTCGAGCTCGAAGACCTCGTCATAAGGCACGTTTGCTTCGGCGAGCAGCACGTTCATGTGGCCGGGCATGCGGCCGGCAACCGGATGGATCGCGTATTTCACTTCAACGCCATTGGCCTTGAGCTTGTCGGCAAGCTCACGAAGCGCGTGCTGCGCCTGCGCTACCGCCATGCCGTAGCCCGGCACGATGATGACCTTTGAGGCATTGGCCATGAGGTAAGCGGCATCGTCAGCCGAGCCGAGCTTGACGTTGCGCTCGATCCCGTCATCTGCAGCGGCAGCCGTCTCTCCGCCGAAGCCTCCGAGAATGACGGAGATGAAGGAGCGGTTCATGCCCTTGCACATGATGTAGGACAGGATCGCACCCGACGAGCCAACCAGCGCGCCGGTGATGATCAGCGCCAGATTGCCCAAGGTGAAGCCGAGTGCCGCCGCCGCCCAACCCGAATAGGAGTTGAGCATCGACACCACGACCGGCATGTCCGCGCCGCCGATCGGGACGATCAGCAACACGCCCAGCGCCAGCGAGGCGATGACGATCAGCCAGAAGACTGCGTAGCTCTGCGTGGTCACCAGCAGGATGATGAGCAGCACCAAAGCTGCAGCCAGCGCGATATTCACGGCATGGCGTGCCGGCAGCATGATCGGCTTGCCGGACATGCGCCCGTCGAGCTTCAGGTAAGCGATCACCGAGCCGGTGAAGGTGATGGCGCCGATGGCAACGCCGAGGCTCATTTCCACAAGCGCCTGGCCGTGAATGTCGCCGATGGTGCCAATGCCAAAGCTCTCCGGCGCATACATGGCTGCGGCCGCAACCATCACGGCGGCTAGGCCGACGAGGCTGTGGAAGGCAGCAACGAGCTGCGGCATGGATGTCATGGCGATGCGGCGAGCGGTAACCGCGCCGATGCCGCCGCCGATGGCGAGACCGAGCACGATCAGGCCGAAGCC
>NZ_DAMBUH010000059.1:2094-21721 GCF_032053605.1 Tianweitania sp. | reverse complement strand
CACGTCGACTGCCCCGGCCACGCCGATTATGTGAAGAACATGATCACCGGTGCGGCTCAGATGGACGGCGCGATCCTGGTTGTGTCGGCTGCCGATGGCCCGATGCCGCAGACCCGCGAGCACATCCTGCTCGCCCGTCAGGTTGGCGTGCCTTCGATCGTGGTGTTCCTGAACAAGGTCGACCAGGTCGACGACGCCGAGCTGCTCGAGCTGGTTGAGCTGGAAGTCCGCGAGCTTCTGTCGAAGAATGAATTCCCGGGCGACGACATTCCGATCGTCAAGGGTTCGGCTCTGGCTGCTCTCGAGGACAGCAACAAGGAAATCGGCGAGAACGCCATCCGCAAGCTGATGGAAGAGGTCGACGCCTATATCCCGACGCCAGAGCGTCCGATCGACCAGCCGTTCCTGATGCCGATCGAAGACGTGTTCTCGATCTCGGGTCGCGGTACGGTTGTGACCGGTCGCGTCGAGCGCGGCATCATCAAGGTCGGTGAGACGGTTGAGATCGTCGGCATCCGCAACACCTCGTCCACGACGGTGACGGGCGTTGAAATGTTCCGCAAGCTGCTCGATCAGGGCCAGGCTGGCGACAACATCGGCGCGCTGGTTCGCGGCGTTGATCGTGAAGGCGTTGAGCGCGGCCAGGTTCTGGCCAAGCCGGGTTCGGTGAAGCCGCACAAGAAGTTCAAGGCTGAAGCCTACATCCTGACCAAGGAAGAGGGTGGCCGTCACACGCCGTTCTTCACGAACTACCGTCCGCAGTTCTACTTCCGCACCACGGACGTGACGGGCATCGTGTCCCTGGCTGAAGGCACCGAGATGGTGATGCCGGGCGACAACGTGACGGTCGACGTTGAGCTGATCGTACCGGTCGCCATGGAAGAAAAGCTGCGCTTCGCAATCCGCGAAGGCGGCCGCACCGTCGGCGCCGGCGTCGTCGTCGCTATCACCGAGTAATAGGCACGGGCTTTAGTCCCGCGGCAAATTGGCCGCGGGAGCTAAGCGCAAGGAAGTGACGCAATGAACGGACAAAATATCCGCATCCGCCTGAAAGCGTTCGACCATCGTGTACTCGACGCTTCCACGCGCGAGATCGTGTCGACGGCGAAGCGCACCGGTGCGAATGTACGTGGCCCAATCCCGCTGCCGACTCGCATCGAGAAGTTCACCGTGAACCGCTCGCCGCACATCGACAAGAAGAGCCGCGAACAGTTCGAGATGCGCACACACAAGCGTCTCCTCGACATCGTGGATCCCACCCCGCAGACGGTTGATGCGCTGATGAAGCTCGATCTCGCCGCCGGCGTGGATGTTGAGATCAAGCTTTAAGAGGCTTTCGCGACAGGTATGTGACGCCCTTAGCGGCTCCAGACCTGAGGAAGAACGAGAGGCGTGACGGCTGCGGCCGACAGCGAACTCTGAAGGAAACGAACCGATGCGTTCAGGTGTAATTGCACAGAAGTTGGGGATGACGCGCATCTACAACGATGCCGGCGAGCATGTGCCCGTGACGGTGCTCCGCATGGAGAACTGCCAGGTGGTCGCTCAGCGCACCCAGGAAAAGAACGGCTACACGGCGGTGCAGCTTGGCGTCGGCCTTGCCAAGGTGAAGAACACCTCCAAGGCTTTGCGCGGCCATTTTGCAACCGCTTCTGTTGAGCCAAAGGCCAAGGTCGCCGAGTTCCGGGTCACCCCTGAGAACCTGCTCGACATCGGTGCCGAGATCACGGTCGAACATTTCGTTGCCGGCCAGAAGGTCGACGTGACGGGAACCTCGATCGGTAAGGGCTTCCAGGGCGTTATCAAGCGTCACAACTTCGGTGGTGGCCGTGCCACCCACGGTAACTCGGTTTCGCACCGCGTTCACGGCTCCACTGGTCAGCGCCAAGATCCGGGCAAGGTGTTCAAGGGCAAGAAGATGGCCGGCCACATGGGCGACGTTCGCGTCACCACCCAGAACGTGGAAGTCGTCTCGACCGATACCGATCGTGGCCTGATCCTGATCCGCGGTGCGGTTCCGGGTTCCAAGGGTGCCTGGATAATGGTTCGCGATGCCGCCAAGGTTTCGCTGCCCGACAACGCGCCGAAGCCGGCCGCCATCCGCGCCGCAGCTCAGGCTTCCAATGAAGCTCCGGCTACTGAAGGGGCCGAATAATGGATCTGACGGTCAAAACTCTTGCCGGCGGTGAAGCCGGCCAGCTCTCGCTCAACGAGGGCATCTTCGGACTGGAGCCGCGCGAAGACATCGTTGCTCGCGTCGTTCGTTGGCAGCTTGCTAAGCGCCAGCAGGGCACGCACCAGGCCAAGGGCCGTGCTGAGATTTCCCGCACCGGTGCCAAGATGTACAAGCAGAAGGGTACGGGTCGCGCTCGTCACTCCTCGGCTCGCGCTCCGCAGTTCCGCGGCGGTGGTAAGGCTCACGGCCCGGTTTCGCGCAGCCACGAGCATGATCTGCCGAAGAAGGTTCGCGCTCTCGGCTTGAAGCACGCGCTGTCGGCCAAGGCAAAGGCATCCAACCTGATCATCGTCGATGACCTGGTTGCACAGGATGCCAAGACGAAGGCTTTGATCGCGAACTTCGCCGGTCTCGGTCTCACCAATGCGCTGGTTATCGGCGGTGCTGAGCTCGACCAGAACTTCGCCCGGGCTGCCTCGAACATCCCGAACATCGACGTTCTGCCGATCCAAGGCATCAACGTCTACGACATCATGCGCCGCGGTACGCTCGTCCTTTCGAAGTCGGCCGTGGAAGCTCTCGAGGAGCGCTTCAAATGACGGACCTGCGCCACTATGACGTGATCGTCAGCCCGGCGATCACCGAAAAGTCGACCATGGCTTCGGAGCAGAACCAGGTCGTCTTCAACGTCGCCAAGAAGGCGACCAAGCCTGAGATCAAGGCAGCGATTGAATCGCTGTTCGGCGTCAAGGTGACGGCAGTGAACACCCTGGTCCGCAAGGGCAAGGTGAAGCGCTTCCGCGGAACCATTGGCCGCCAGAGCGACGTCAAGAAGGCTGTTATCACCCTGGCCGACGGCGACACGATCGACGTTTCGACGGGTCTGTAAGTAGGCCGGAAGGACAAGAACAATGGCACTCAAGTCTTACAACCCGACGACGCCGAGCCAGCGCCAGCTGGTGATCGTCGATCGCTCGGGTCTTTACAAGGGCAAGCCTGTCAAGGCTCTGACCGAAGGTTTGACCAAGAGCGGCGGCCGCAACAACTACGGCCGCATCACCGCCCGTTTCATCGGTGGTGGTCACAAGCGCACTTACCGTCTGATCGACTTCAAGCGTCGCAAGTTCGACGTGTCGGGCACGGTGGAGCGTTTGGAATATGACCCGAACCGCACTGCCTTCATCGCGCTCGTCAAGTATGATGATGGCGAACTGGCCTACATCCTGGCTCCGCAGCGTATCGCTGCCGGCGACAAGATCATTGCCGGCGCCTCGGTTGATGTGAAGCCCGGCAATGCAATGCCGCTGCAGGCGATGCCGGTCGGCACGATCATCCACAATGTGGAGCTGAAGCCGGGCAAGGGCGGTCAGATCGCTCGCTCCGCTGGTTCCTATGCCCAGCTGGTCGGTCGCGATCAGGGCATGGCGATCCTGCGTTTGAACTCGGGCGAACAGCGCATCGTGCACGGCACGTGCATGGCAACTGTTGGCGCCGTATCCAACCCGGACCACGGCAACATCAATGACGGTAAGGCTGGTCGTACCGTTTGGCGTGGCAAGCGTCCGCATAACCGGGGCGTTGTCATGAACCCGGTTGATCACCCACACGGTGGTGGTGAAGGTCGCACGTCCGGTGGTCGCCATCCGGTGTCCCCATGGGGCAAGCCGACCAAGGGCAAGAAGACGCGGTCCAACAAGTCGACCGATAAGTTCATCATGCGCTCGCGCCACCAGCGCAAGAGCTAAGGTAGAGGTACGACAGTGACCCGTTCAGTCTGGAAAGGCCCGTTCATTGACGGCTATCTTCTCAAGAAGGCCGACAAGGTTCGTGAAGGCAGCCGCAACGAGGTGATCAAGATGTGGAGCCGCCGCTCCACCATCCTGCCGCAGTTCGTCGGCCTCACCTTTGGTGTTTACAACGGCCAGAAGCACATTCCGGTCTCCGTGTCGGAAGACATGGTTGGCCACAAGTTCGGCGAGTTCTCTCCGACCCGTACCTACTACGGTCACGGTGCGGACAAGAAGGCGAAGAGGAAATAACGATGGGCAAGGCCAAAGCTCCGCGCCGGCTTGCTGATAACGAGGCGCGCGCCGTTCTGCGCACCATCCGCATCAGCCCGCAAAAGCTGAATCTGGTTGCTGCGCTGATCCGCGGCAAGAAGGTGCAGGCTGCGCTTGCCGATCTCGAATTTTCGCAGAAGCGCATCGCCGGCACCGTCAAGAAGACGTTGGAATCGGCGATTGCCAATGCCGAGAACAACCACGATCTCGACGTCGACGCCCTGGTGGTTGCCGAGGCTTATGTCGGCAAGTCGATCGTGATGAAGCGTTTCCATACCCGTGGCCGCGGTCGTGCCAGCCGCATCGAAAAGCCGTTCGCGCACCTGACGATCGTGGTTCGCGAAAAGGAAGAGAAAGTGGAGGCCGCCTGATGGGCCAGAAAATCAACCCGATCGGTCTGCGCCTCGGCATCAACCGCACCTGGGATTCGCGTTGGTACGCGAACACCGGTGAATACGGCCAGCTGCTGCATGAAGACATCAAGATCCGCAAGTATCTGATGGCTGAGCTGAAGCAGGCCGCGATCTCCAAGGTTGTGATCGAGCGTCCGCACAAGAAGTGCCGCGTGACCATTCATGCTGCTCGTCCTGGCCTGATCATCGGCAAGAAGGGCGCGGACATCGAAAAGCTTCGCAAGAAGCTGATGGAGATGACCAAGTCGGAAACGCACCTCAACATCGTTGAAGTGCGCAAGCCGGAAACGGATGCCACGCTGGTCGCACAGTCGATCGCGCAGCAGCTTGAGCGTCGTATCGCTTTCCGTCGTGCCATGAAGCGTGCCGTTCAGTCGGCAATGCGTCTTGGCGCTGAAGGTATCCGCATCAACTGCGCGGGTCGTTTGGGCGGCGCGGAAATCGCTCGTATGGAATGGTACCGTGAGGGTCGCGTTCCCCTGCACACGCTGCGCGCCGATGTTGATTACGGCACGGCTGAAGCTCATACGGCTTACGGCATCTGCGGCGTGAAGGTCTGGGTCTTCAAGGGCGAGATCCTCGAGCATGATCCGATGGCGTCCGAGCGTCGCGCCAGCGAGGCTGAACAGCCGTCGAGCAACCGCCGTCGCGAGCACGCGTAAGCTGGTCGCTTTAGAGAATTTGGAGTAGAGAACAATGCTGCAGCCAAAGCGCACAAGGTTCCGCAAGCAGTTCAAGGGCCGCATTCATGGCCTGGCCAAGGGTGGTACCGACCTGAACTTCGGTGGCTTTGGCTTGAAGGCTTTAGAGCCGAATCGCGTCACCGCACGTGAGATCGAGGCGGCCCGCCGCGCGATCACTCGTGAGATGAAGCGTCAGGGTCGTGTCTGGATCCGCGTGTTCCCGGATCTTCCGGTGACCTCGAAGCCGACCGAAGTTCGTATGGGTAAAGGTAAGGGCGCTGTTGACTATTGGGCGTGCCGGGTTAAGCCGGGCCGCGTGATGTTCGAGATCGACGGCGTTCCGGAAGATATCGCACGTGAGGCGCTTCGCCTTGGTGCTGCCAAGCTTTCGGTTAAGACCCGCTTCATCCAGCGCATCGCAGAATAAGGAAGGGCGAGGATCATGAAGACCGCCGATGTCCGGGCGATGAGCCAGGACCAGATGAACGACACGCTGGCCGACCTGAAGAAGGAGCAGTTCAACCTGCGCTTCCAGAAGGCGACCGGTCAGATGGAAAAGACCGCGCGGGTCAAGCAGATCCGCCGCGACATCGCCCGGATCAAGACGATCGCCGCCGAGAAATCGGCTGGTCAGAAGGCATAAGGAAGAAAACCATGCCGAAGCGCGTCATGCAGGGCACTGTCGTCAGCGACAAGAACGAGAAGACCGTCGTCGTGAAGGTGGAGCGTCGCTTCACCCATCCGGTGATGAAGAAGACCGTGCGCTTGTCGAAGAAGTACAAGGCTCACGACGAAAACAACGCCCACAAGGTTGGCGATGTGGTTTTCATCCAGGAGTCGGCACCGATCTCGCGCGACAAGCGCTGGGTGGTGATTGCGGCTGAAGAAGCCAACTAAGAAACGTTTTGACAAGCCGGGGAGGGTATTTGGCCTTCCCGTGAGAGAAAAGAAGAAGGCGGCCAGTCATGATTCAGATGCAGTCGAACCTCGACGTGGCGGATAATTCCGGTGCGCGTCGCGTTATGTGCATCAAGGTGCTGGGCGGCTCGAAGCGGAAGTACGCATCTGTCGGCGACATCATTGTCGTGTCGATCAAGGAAGCGATCCCGCGTGGCCGCGTGAAGAAGGGTGACGTGATGAAGGCCGTCGTGGTTCGCACCGCGAAGGAAATTCGTCGCGCTGACGGCAGCGCAATCCGGTTCGACAAGAACGCGGCTGTGCTGATCGACAACAAGAAAGAGCCGATTGGCACGCGTATCTTCGGACCGGTTCCGCGCGAATTGCGCTCGAAGAACCACATGAAGATCATCTCGCTCGCGCCAGAAGTGCTCTGAGGAGAACGGACCAATGAACAAGATCCGCAAAGGCGACAACGTCGTCGTTCTCTCGGGCAAGGACAAGGGCCGCAGCGGCGAAGTCCTTCAGGTCATGCCCAAGGACGATAAGGCTGTTGTTCGCGGCGTGAACATCGTGCGCAAGCACCAGAAGCAGACCCAATCGCAGGAAGGCGGCATCATCTCGAAAGAGGCGCCGATCCACCTGTCCAACATTGCGCTCGCCGATCCCAAGGACGGCAAGCCGACGCGCGTCGGATTCGACATTCGTGACGGCAAGAAGGTGCGCATCGCCAAGCGCTCGGGAGACGTCATCAATGGCTGAGCAGCAGTACACGCCGCGTCTTAAGTCCGTTTATCAGGACAAGATCCGCGCGACGCTCCAGGAGCAGTTCAACTACGCCAACGAGATGCAGATCCCGCGCCTGGATAAGGTCGTGATCAACATGGGTGTTGGCGAAGCAACCGCCGACTCTAAGAAGCCTGCCGTAGCCGCTGAAGATCTGGCTATGATCGCCGGCCAGAAGGCAGTTGTGACCCGTGCGCGCACGTCGATCGCTGGCTTCAAGGTTCGCGAGAACATGCCGATCGGCGCCAAGGTCACACTTCGCAAGGAGCGCATGTATGAGTTCGTCGACCGTCTGGTCACGATTGCTCTGCCGCGCGTCCGCGATTTCCGCGGCCTGAACCCAAAGAGCTTTGATGGCCGTGGCAACTTCGCCATGGGCATCAAGGAACACATCGTGTTCCCCGAGATCAACTACGACAAGGTTGATCAGGTATGGGGAATGGACATCATCGTTTGTACGACTGCAAAGACGGATGAAGAAGCACGGGCTCTCTTGAAGGCCCTGAACTTCCCGTTTCGCCAGTAACGGCAGCGAGCAAAGGAAAATCTGAAATGGCAAAGACCAGCTCAGTCCAGAAAGACAAAAAGGTCCGCAAGACCGTGGCTCGTTTCGCTGCAAAGCGTAAGGAGCTCAAGGACGTCGTGATGGATCAGGATCGTCCGATCGAAGAGCGTTTCCGTGCGCAGCTCAAGCTTGCCGCACTGCCGCGCAATTCGTCGAAGGTTCGCATCCACAACCGCTGCGAAGTCACCGGCCGTCCGCACGCCTTCTACCGCAAGCTGCGCATGTCGCGTATCGCATTGCGTGATCTGGGTTCCGTGGGTGCGATCCCCGGCCTGGTGAAGTCGAGCTGGTAAGGAGAGACAGTTATGTCCATGACCGATCCTCTCGGCGATATGCTGACCCGCATCCGCAACGCACTCGGCCGTCGCAAGCTCACGGTTTCCACTCCGTCTTCGCGTCTGCGCCAGCGCGTTCTGGATGTTCTGAAGTCTGAAGGCTACATTCGCGATTACAGCGTTTCCGAATTCGAGAACGGCAAGGCCGAGATCGAAATCGAGCTGAAGTACCACGAAGGTGCTCCGGTAATCCGCGAGATCAGCCGCGTTTCCAAGCCTGGTCGCCGCGTCTACGTTTCGATGAAGACGATCCCGCACGTGGCCAACGGCCTCGGCATCTCGATCCTGTCGACGCCGAAGGGCGTGATGGCGGATCACGAGGCGCGCGAGCAGAACGTCGGCGGCGAAATCCTCTGCCAGATCTTCTGATCGGCGGACAAGAACAACGAGGACAAGACCAATGTCTCGTATTGGCAAGAAACCGGTTCCGGTGCCCCAGGGCGTGACCGCCGACGTGAACGGCCAGACCGTCACGGCGAAGGGACCAAAGGGCGAGCTGAAGTTCGTCGTCAACGACGAAGTGCTCGTCAAGTCGGAAGGCGGCGAGATCTCGGTCCAGCCGCGCGACGAATCGAAGGATGCTCGCTCCAAGTGGGGCATGTCGCGTACTCAGATCGTCAATATCCTGACGGGTGTGAAGGACGGGTTCGAGCGTCGTCTCGAAATCACGGGCGTTGGTTACCGCGCCACCATGCAGGGCAAGAACCTGCAGTTGGCTCTTGGCTTCAGCCACGACGTGGTTTACGAGACCCCGGCCGGAATCACCATTGCGACGCCGAAGCCGACGGAAATCGTCGTGACCGGTATCGACAAGCAGGTTGTCGGCCAGGTCGCTGCCGAGATTCGCGAGTATCGCGGCCCCGAGCCTTACAAGGGCAAGGGCGTTCGTTATGCTGGCGAGCGGATTGTCCGCAAGGAAGGCAAGAAGAAGTAAGGATCGCCGGTTATGGCTAATAAGGTTGCTCTTAAGAAGCGCGCCGCCCGCATCCGTCGCCAGATCAAGGCGGTTGCCGGTGATCGTCCGCGCCTGTCCGTTCATCGCTCGTCGAAGAACATCTACGCTCAGATCATCGACGACGCCAACGGCCACACGCTGGCTGCCGCATCGACGCTGGAAGGCGATCTCAAGGGGTCGCTGAAGACGGGCGCTGACACGGCTGCTGCTGCCGCCGTCGGCAAGCTCGTTGCAGAGCGTGCTGCCCAGGCTGGTGTAACGCGGGTCGTGTTCGACCGCGGCGCCTATATCTTCCACGGCCGCGTCAAGGCCCTGGCAGACGCTGCCCGCGAAGGCGGTCTCAGCTTCTAATCTAAGTTTTTCACCCCGGCCTACGCTTTGTCGTAGGCCGGATTTTTTGCAGCTGTGCTTCCGGAAAAAAACAAGGAACAGGATATGGCACAAGAACGTCGGGAAGGCGGCCGCGATCGTGGCCGTGACCGCGAAGAGCGTGATGACGGTTTCGTCGACAAGCTCGTACACATCAACCGCGTCGCGAAGGTCGTTAAGGGTGGTCGCCGTTTCGGCTTTGCCGCTCTCGTGGTCGTTGGCGACCAGAAGGGCCGCGTCGGCTTCGGCCACGGCAAGGCACGCGAAGTGCCGGAAGCAATCCGCAAGGCAACTGAAGCTGCCAAGCGCGATCTGATCTTCGTGCCGCTGCGTTCGGGCCGTACGCTCCATCATGACGTGGAAGGCCGCCACGGTGCTGGCCGCGTTCTCCTGCGTGCTGCCAAGGCTGGTACCGGCATCATCGCCGGCGGTCCGATGCGCGCCGTGTTCGAGACGCTTGGCATGCACGACGTTGTTGCCAAGTCGATGGGCTCGTCCAACCCGTACAACATGGTTCGCGCCACGTTTGACGCGTTGAAGAGCCAGGTTCATCCGAAGGACGTTGCTGCTGCTCGTGGCATCAAGTTCTCGACCTTGCAGGCGCGTCGCGGCTCGGCCGTGACCGTTGACGAATAAGGAGCGGGATCATGGCGACCAACGAAAGCGGTAAGACGCTTGTTGTCGAGCAGATCGGCAGCCCCATTCGCCGTCCGAAGGAACAGCGCGCAACGCTGATCGGTCTCGGACTGAACAAGATGCATCGCCGCAGCACGCTGCAGGATACGCCTTCCGTGCGTGGCATGATCGCCCGCGTTCAACACCTCGTCCGCGTTGTGGACGAGGCCTGAGCGCTAGGAGAGGTCACATGAAACTCAACGAGATCAAGGACAACGAGGGCTCGACGCATTCGCGTAAGCGTCTCGGTCGCGGTATCGGCTCCGGCACCGGCAAGACCGGTGGCCGCGGCGTAAAGGGCCAGAAGGCCCGTTCCGGCGTTGCCATCAACGGCTTCGAAGGCGGTCAGATGCCTTTGTACCGTCGTCTTCCGAAGCGGGGCTTTAACAATCTGTTTGCCAAGAGCTACAACACTGTATCGCTCGGCCGCATCCAGGCTGCTGTTGATGCCGGCAAGCTTTCGGCTGGCGAGACGGTCACCGGCGAAGCGCTCATCAAGGCTGGTGTGATTCGCCGCGCCAAGGATGGCGTCCGCGTTTTGAGCGACGGTGAGCTGACGTCGAAGCTTTCCTTCGATGTTGCCGGCGCCAGCCAGTCGGCCCGCGAAAAGATCGAAAAGGCCGGTGGCTCGCTGAAGCTCCCGGAAGCAGCCGCCGAGTAAGCGACAAGAGGTCACTGATCCGGGCATCAACTTGGATCAGGCCTTGCTTGCATCTTTTCCTGCCGAAGCCTATCTCGGGATTTCGGCAACACGCGGCGCCCGCTCTGTCGGGCGCCTTGTTGCGTAAGGAAGCGCCTTTCAGGCGCCAGCGGAGATTTTCCCAATGGCATCTGCCGCAGAGCAGCTCGCATCCAATCTGAATTTCGCTGCCTTTGCCAAGGCCGAGGATCTGAAGCGCCGGATCTGGTTTACCATCGGCGCGCTGCTTGTTTATCGCCTCGGCACCTATATCCCGATGCCCGGCATCAACCCGACAGCCTTCGCGCAGGCGTTCCAGCAGCAATCCGGCGGCGTGCTGGGCATGTTCAACATGTTTGCCGGTGGCGCTGTCGAGCGCATGGCGATCTTCGCCCTCGGCATCATGCCCTACATTTCCGCTTCCATCATCGTGCAGCTCATGACTTCGGTTATTCCGAGCCTTGAAGCTCTGAAGAAGGAAGGCGAGCAGGGCCGAAAGGTCATCAACCAGTACACCCGCTACGGCACCGTGCTTTTGGCAACCGTTCAGGCCTATGGCATCGCCGTTGGCCTCGAGGCTGTCGCGAATCTGGTGATCGAACCGGGCTGGTTCTTCCGCATTTCTACGGTGATCACGCTTCTTGGCGGCACCATGTTCCTGATGTGGCTGGGTGAGCAGATCACCGCACGCGGCATCGGCAACGGTATCTCTCTCATCATATTTGCCGGCATTGTCGCGGGTCTGCCACGCGCTTTGAGCGGTACGCTCGAACTCGGACGCACGGGGGCTCTGTCAACCGGTCTGATTCTCGCCATTCTCGTTCTGGCCGTTGTCGTAATTGCCGTGATCGTGTTCTTCGAGCGGGCGCAGCGCCGTTTGTTGATCCAGTATCCCAAGCGTCAGGTCGGCAATCGCATGTTCCAGGGCGACACGTCGCATCTGCCGCTCAAGCTGAACACCGCGGGCGTCATTCCTCCGATTTTCGCATCGTCGCTGCTGCTCCTGCCGGCAACGGCCGCGGGCTTCACGGACACCACCAAGCTGCCGTCCTGGGCGAGCAGTGTGTTGGCAGCACTCGGCCACGGTCAGCCGCTCTACATGCTGGCTTATGCCTCGCTGATCATCTTCTTCTGTTTCTTTTATACGGCGATCGTCTTCAATCCGAAGGACACGGCCGACCAGCTGAAGAAACATTCCGGCTTCATTCCAGGCTACCGTCCGGGTGAACGGACTGCCGATTATATCGACTATGTGCTGACTCGCATTACGGTCGTCGGCGCGATCTACATCATGCTGGTCTGCCTTCTGCCGGAGTTTCTGATCTCGGCGACGGGCGTGCCGTTCTATCTTGGTGGGACGTCGCTGCTGATCGTGGTGAGCGTGACGCTGGACACGGTTGCACAGATCCAGGGCCACTTGATCGCTCATCAATATGAGGGTCTGATCAAGAAGTCGAAGCTGCGTGGAGGGAAGAGGGGACGATGAGGCTGATTCTGCTTGGGCCGCCGGGGGCGGGTAAAGGCACACAAGCGCAGCGATTGGTTGAACGTCATGGCATTCCGCAGCTTTCCACAGGGGACATGCTGCGGGCCGCTGTGAAGGCAGAGACGGAAATCGGCCTGAAGGCCAAGTCCGTCATGGATGCAGGCCAGCTCGTCTCGGATGAGATCGTCAACCAGATCGTGTCCGAGCGGGTCGATCAGGCGGATTGCGCAAACGGGTTCATCCTCGACGGCTATCCGCGCACGGTTCCTCAGGCGCAGGCCCTGAACGAGATCCTGGAAGGCAAGGATCTTGCACTCGATGCTGTCATCGAGCTGAAGGTCGATGAAGCGGCCTTAATGAAGCGCATCGAAAAGCGGGTTGCCGACACAAAGGCAGCCGGCGGAACTGTTCGGGCCGACGACAATGCCGAATCGTTCGGTAAGCGTCTGGAAGAATACCGCGCCAAGACAGCGCCTCTGTCTGCCTACTACGAAAAGACCGGCCAGCTCCGAGTCATCGACGGCATGGCCCAGATGGATGCTGTGACAGCTGAGATCGAGCAGATCGTAGGGCCTGCAAGGCATTAGCGGCGCTTAACGCGCCGGACATGCCTGGAGTTGACGCGGCGCTCATAGAAGACTATAGCGGCGCGTCTCCATTTATTTAGTGGGTTGATGAGCGGTGCGGCATGGATGCCGTTCGCATCGACCCGTTTTGGAAGACCTCGCAAGGGCCGGCCTCCACCGGACGCGGGATAACAACAATGCCGGCATGTCCGGCTCACATGGAGTGACCATCATGGCACGTATTGCCGGTGTTAATATCCCAACCAACAAGCGCGTTGTTATCGCGCTTCAGTACATTCACGGCATCGGCAAGCACTTTGCCCAGGAAATCGTCGAGAAGGTCGGCATTCCTGCCGAGCGTCGCGTGAACCAGCTGACCGACGCTGAAGTTCTGCAGATCCGCGAAGCGATCGATCGTGATTATCAGGTTGAAGGTGATCTGCGTCGCGAAACCTCGATGAACATCAAGCGCTTGATGGATCTCGGTTCCTATCGCGGCCTGCGTCATCGCCGCTCGCTGCCGGTTCGCGGCCAGCGGACGCACACCAATGCCCGCACCCGCAAGGGTCCTGCCAAGGCAATCGCCGGCAAGAAGAAGTAATTGGAGAGGCGGCTGTGGGTTTGTTCCGCGGCCGCGTCTTTCAAGGTGGAGCCGCTGGCATTACGGCGGCGTAGAGATCAATAAGAAAGGACTACCATGGCTAAGGAAGCCGGCCGCGTTCGCCGTCGCGAACGCAAGAACATTTCTTCGGGCGTTGCCCACGTCAATTCGACCTTCAACAACACGATGGTGACGATCACCGACGCGCAGGGCAATGCGATTGCCTGGTCGTCGGCCGGCGCGCAGGGCTTCAAGGGCTCGCGCAAGTCCACGCCGTTCGCTGCCCAGATGGCCGCCGAAGATTGCGCAAAGAAGGCGCAGGAACACGGCATGCGCACGCTGGAAGTTGAAGTGTCCGGTCCGGGTTCGGGTCGTGAATCGGCTCTGCGCGCTTTGCAGGCTGCTGGTTTCACCATCACCTCGATCCGCGACGTGACGCCGATCCCGCACAATGGCTGCCGCCCGCGCAAGAAGCGCCGCGTCTAAGCCGTACAGATCGATCTTCGAATGCGCCGGGCCACAGCCTGGCGCTTCGTAGTTTCTCCGAACCGATGATTGCCACGATTGGATGGTGGCAACGAGGAAGGACCAATCAATGATCCAGAAGAACTGGCAAGAACTGATCAAGCCGAACAAGGTGGAGTTCTCTTCGAAGAACAAGACCCTGACGACGCTTGTTGCCGAGCCGCTTGAGCGTGGTTTCGGTTTGACGCTGGGCAATGCTCTGCGTCGCGTTCTCCTTTCGTCGCTGCGCGGCGCGGCTGTGACCGCAGTGCAGATCGACGGTGTGCTGCATGAATTCTCGTCGATCCCGGGCGTTCGCGAAGACGTCACCGACATCGTCCTGAACATCAAGGAAATCGCTATCCGCATGGAAGGCGATGGCCCCAAGCGCATGGTTGTGCGCAAGTCGGGACCGGGTACGGTGACGGCTGGCGACATCCAGACGGTTGGCGATGTCGAGATCCTGAACCCGGATCACGCGATCTGCACGCTCGACGAGGGCGCCGAGATCCGCATGGAGTTCACGGTTGATACCGGCAAGGGCTACGTTCCTGCCGATCGCAACCGCGCTGAAGACGCTCCGATCGGCCTCATCCCGGTCGACAGTCTGTACTCGCCTGTGAAGAAGGTGTCGTACAAGGTCGAGAACACGCGTCACGGCGAAGAGCTCGACAAGGACAAGCTCACCATGTCGATCGAAACCAATGGTTCGATCACCGGTGAAGACGCCGTCGCTTTCGCTGCCCGCATCCTGCAGGACCAGCTCGGCCTGTTCGTCAACTTCGACGAGCCGCAGAAGGAGCAGGTTTCCGAGCAGGTCACCGAGCTCGCTTTCAACCCGTCGCTTCTCAAGAAGGTCGACGAGCTGGAACTGTCGGTGCGTTCGGCGAACTGCCTGAAGAACGACAACATCGTTTACATCGGCGACCTTATCCAGAAGTCGGAGGCAGAAATGCTGCGCACTCCGAACTTCGGCCGCAAGTCGCTCAACGAGATCAAGGAAGTGCTCGCCGCCATGGGCCTGCATCTCGGCATGGAAGTGCCGGATTGGCCGCCGGAGAACATCGAAGATCTCGCTAAGCGTTACGAAGACCAGTATTAAGAGCAACATCAGCCCAGGGAGCGCGACGCGCTTCCGGCTTCAACCCTAAAGGAGATTAGCCATGCGTCATGGACGTGCCCATCGCCGGCTCAATCGGACCCACAGCCACCGCAAGGCGCTGTTCACCAACATGGCAGCCTCGCTGATCGAACACGAGCAGATCGTGACGACCCTGCCCAAGGCCAAGGAACTTCGCCCGATCGTGGAGAAGCTCGTGACGCTGGGCAAGCGTGGTGACCTGCATGCTCGCCGCCAGGCAATCGCTGCGATCGGCAGCGAGACGATGGCCAAGCGCCTGTTCGACACGATCGCGCCGCGTTACGCCACCCGCAACGGCGGCTACCTGCGCATCATGAAGGCTGGCTTCCGCCATGGCGACAATGCCGCAATGGCCGTGATCGAGTTCGTTGATCGCGACGTGTCCGCCAAGGGCGCTGCTGACCGTGCCCGTCACGAAGCAGAGCTGGCTGAGCAGGACAACGAAGCCGCTTGATCGGTTTTGACCTGCAGACATGAAGGAGGAGCCGCGAGGCTCCTTTTTTGTTTTCAGCACTATGTTCACGGGCGTTGATCCTGGCATCGCCGGCTTGATGGCTTACATAAGTCCTGCTGATTTCGGGGATTCGTTCATGGCTATCAAACCGCGTTCGGTGCTTGTTGTTTCCACTCTAGTCGTGGGGCTGGGCGTCAGCTCGTTGGCGATCGCGCAGGAAGAGCAGACCGGATTTCGCTCGCTCTTAGGGGATTTAATCGGCGGGGGCGAGCAGGCGGAAAAACCTGCACCTGCGCCTGAAACCGCACCGTCAGAACCGCAGCGCCGTGTGCCTTTCGGGCGCGACGAGATCCAGCTGTCTTACGCTCCCCTCGTGCAACGGACTGCGCCGGCCGTCGTCAACGTTTATGCCTCTCGTCAGGCTCGTGGCGTGCCGTCGCCCTTCGCCGGTGATCCCTTCTTCGAGCAGTTCTTCGGCCGCCAACTTCCGCCACGTGCACAATCGGCACTCGGGTCCGGTGTGATCGTCGATGCCGGCGGCCTGATCGTCACCAACAACCACGTCATCAAGGATGCCGACGAAATCAAGGTTGCGCTTGCCGACGGTCGAGAGTTCGAAAGCAAGATCTTGCTCAAAGACGAATCGCTCGATCTGGCCGTGCTGAAGATCGAGGGGTCGGAAGCCTTTCCGACGATCGCCGTCGGCAATTCCGAGGCGTTGGAAGTCGGCGATCTCGTGCTGGCGATCGGCAATCCGTTCGGCGTCGGCCAGACCACAACGAGCGGCATCGTCTCGGCCTTGGCGCGTACACACATCGGCGTCAGCGATTTCGGTTTCTTCGTCCAAACGGATGCCGCGATCAATCCGGGCAATTCCGGCGGCGCCTTGATCGACATGGGCGGCAATCTGATCGGCATCAATACCGCCATCTACAGCCGCTCAGGTGGCTCCATCGGCATCGGCTTCGCCATCCCCTCCAACATCGTGAAAGCCGTCGTCGCGTCCGCCAAGGCCGGCAACGATTATTTCGAGCGTCCATTTATCGGCGCCACCTTCGATCCGGTGACGGCCGCGGTAGCGGAAGCGCTCGGCATGCCGCGCCCGGTTGGTGCCCTCGTGTCCAATGTTTATGACGACGGCCCTGCCGCTAAGGCCGGCTTGCGACCGGGCGACGTCGTGGTGGCAATGAACGGTGCTTCGATCGACAGTCCCGATGGGCTGGGCTACCGCTTGGCCACGCTCGACATCGGCGCTCAGGCGACGGTCAACGTGCTGCGCAGCGGCAAGGAAGTCACGGTGTCTGTAACGCTCGAACGTGCGCCGGAAAGCGATGCGGGCGAGGTCGACATAAAAGGCGATAGCCCATTGTCAGGCGCAAAGATCGCCGAACTGTCGCCGCGACTGGCGCAGCGTCTGAACCTTCCGATCACCAGCACAGGCGTGATCATCCTTGATGTGGCGCAGCGTTCACCCGCCGCGCAGGTCGGTTTCCGCCGCAACGACATCGTGCGCGAACTAAATGGTGAGCCCGTCACCAAGGCCTCCGATCTTGTTGCCTTGACGGAAGAGGGCGGCAGCCGGTGGCGTATCACCATTGAACGCGACGGTCGCTTGATCCAACAAACGTTGCGCTACTGATGGCGGACCTGTTCGGCGGCAGCGACGATCCCAAGCCCACGAAGGCGGAAGCCGTGCGGCCGCTGGCAGATCGCATGCGGCCGCAAACGCTAGCTGAGGTGGTGGGGCAGGAGCACATCACCGGCGAGGATGGCGTGCTCACCCGCATGATCGCGTCTGGCACGCTCGGCTCCATGATCTTCTGGGGTCCGCCCGGAACGGGAAAGACCACGGTCGCGCGGCTGCTGGCCAATCAGACCAACTTTGCCTTCGAGCAGATTTCTGCGGTCTTCTCCGGCGTTGCCGATTTAAAGAAGGCATTCGACGCCGCGCGTCTGCGCCGAAGCAACGGGCGTCAAACGCTGCTTTTCGTTGACGAGATCCACCGCTTCAACCGGGCGCAGCAGGATTCGTTTCTGCCGGTGATGGAAGACGGCACGGTCGTGTTGATCGGCGCAACGACCGAGAACCCGTCTTTCGAACTCAACGCCGCGCTTCTGTCTCGCGCCCGGGTGCTGACCTTCAAGGCGCATACGGAAGAAAGCATCGGCAAACTGCTGGATCGCGCCGAAAGCCTCGAAGCACGCACGTTGCCCGTGGATGATGAAGCGCGTGCCATGCTGGTGCGCATGGCCGATGGGGACGGCCGCGCGTCGCTGACCCTCGCGGAAGAGGTTTGGCGCGCCGCCAAGCCAGGCGAAGTGTTTGATCCCGAAGGCTTGGTCCGCATCGTCCAGCGTCGCGCGCCGGTTTACGACAAGAGCCAGGACGGCCACTACAATCTGATCTCCGCGCTGCATAAGTCGGTGCGCGGTTCAGACCCCGATGCCGCGCTCTACTATCTCTGCCGCATGTTCGATGCCGGCGAAAACCCGCTTTATATCGGCCGCCGGCTTGTTCGAATGGCGGTCGAGGACATCGGCTTGGCGGATCCGCAGGCGCTGGTCATCACCAACGCAGCCAAGGATGCCTACGACTATCTCGGCTCGCCGGAAGGTGAGTTGGCCCTTGCTCAAGCCTGCGTTTATCTCGCGACCGCACCCAAGTCCAACGCGGTTTATACGGCGTTCAAGGCAGCGATGCGCACGGCCAAGGAAAATGGCTCCTTGATGCCCCCCAAGCTCATCCTGAACGGATCGACCAAGCTCATGAAGCAGGAAAATTATGGCGATGGCTATGCCTATGACCATGATCAGCCTGACGCCTTCTCAGGCCAGGATTATTTCCCGGATCGGCTGGGGCGCCAGACCTTCTACGAGCCAGTGGACCGGGGTTTTGAACGGGAAATTCGCAAGCGCCTGGATTACTGGGAGAAGCTGCGGAAAGCGCGGCAATGAACAGCGCGCGCTTGTTATTCGGGCGGCAGGTGGTAATGAAGGCGGACTGCTCTTGCCGATGGCATCAGCACGTAAGCGTTAACGTCACTCAACGCGCATGACCGAACTTGCTTCGGCCTGCGCGGTGCGTCCGGTGGGTCGAGCAACCCGCTAAGGACTTCTAACGTGGCCGATCTACGACCCTCCGAACCCATCACCCAGCGCATCAAGCATGAACTGCGCCGCAGAACCCTGACCGTCCAGGCGGTAGAGCGTGTCACACCGCGCATGGTCCGGATCACGCTGGGCGGGGCTGAACTCGACAACTTTCTCAGCGCCGCACCTGACGACCACATCAAGCTGTTCTTCCCTGGCGCCGCCGGCAAGCCGGAAATGCGCGATTTCACGCCACGACACTACGACGGCGCGGCGGGCACGCTGGCCATCGATTTCGTCCTTCATGAAGGAGGGCCTGCCGGCTCGTTCGCTGCCAATGCACAAGTGGGCGACACGTTAGAGATCGGCGGCCCACGCGGCTCCCTGATCGTTTCCCGTTGCGTAAAGCGCTGGCTTCTGATTGGCGACGAAACAGCCCTGCCGGCCATCGGTCGCCGCATCGAGGAACTGGGTGCCGATGCCGAGGTTCACGCCATCATAGCTGTCGCCGACGCGCAGGAAGAGCAAAGCTTTGCGAGCCGCGCCGAGGTTCATCTGACCTGGGTTCACCGCGATCCCACGGATAGCGCCAACCCTGAGCCGGTCCTTGCCGTGCTCCGCGAGAGCGAGTTCGTCAGCGAGATGTTCGTCTGGGTCGGCGCGGAAGCCAGCGTCGCCCGCGCCGTGCGCGACTACATCCTGAACGAGCGCGGCCATCCCAAGTCATGGATGCGTGCATCCGGCTACTGGCAGATGGGCCACGCCGACGCGCATGGGTCGCTCGACTGATTGATACGACGCGCTTATCCGACCTCAACCTGCGGTATGAGCGCGGCGAGCGTAACATGCGCAGGTGTTTTTGCCCCACGCGGGCCTTGCACACTCGTCGTCATCCTTGGGCGGAGCCGCAGCGTCAGCGGAGGCGTAGACCCGAGGATCCATGCCTGACCGGTCCCGTCCTCGCTATTGGTGCCGATTAGCCGATCCAAACTTGGCCGTCACGGCATGGATCCTCGGGTCAAGCCTGAGGATGACGAGCCGGAAAGCGTGCGGCTAAACCTTTGACATTGTTGATGCGGCCATCATTGTGCGCTGTATTCTATCCACGCCCCTCTCCACTCCCACTATCCTCCACCCATTGCCCTTGTCGGGAACTCTGGTGCGCACCGGGGATCAGAGGAGGGCGGCGGTG
>NZ_DAMBUH010000059.1:0-2084 GCF_032053605.1 Tianweitania sp. | reverse complement strand
GAGCCGGTTCAGCCTGTTTCGGACCTTTCCAGGGGGAAAGCCACCCGAACAGCCCACCGGTGCCGCGGCAAGAACACCGACGGACGCGAAACCACCCGCGCCGTATCTAAAATCATCAAAGGCGCGGGGTTTCGCGTCCGCTTCCCAAGCCTAGCGCGCGGGAAGGCGGAAACCTGTGCCTGCTGCTGGCGTGCGAACCGTTGGAGCGTGTTCTTTGACAGTATGGCGCTGCGCCAGGATCGTGCCACTTCGGATGCCCCACACACTCCTATCGTGTAAGACAAGCCTAGTGCCGGCACAGAGAAACGAACAACGCTGATGATAAACCTTCTTCTTGTAGCCGCGGGCGGTGCGATCGGGGCGTCGCTGCGGCATCTCGTGAACACCGGCAGCACCCGCATCTCCGCTTTGGCATTTCCGTGGTGGACGATCCTCATCAACGTCGTGGGCTCGCTCGTGATGGGGCTGTTCATCGGCTGGCTGTCGCGGCGCAGCGGAACATCGGATGCCTTGCGTCTGTTCGTGGCCACCGGCGTGCTTGGCGGGTTCACGACCTTCTCGGCCTTCTCGCTTGATTTTGCGACGCTCTGGCAACGTGGCGATGTCGTCGGGGCCTTCGGCTATGCGGCGCTGAGCGTCATCGTGTCCCTGATTGCAGTGTTTGCGGGATTGTGGGTCGCGCGCATCCTGCCGTGATGCTATCTGCGGTTCAAACAGAGCGTGAAGTATGGCAGGCGTTGAAGTAAAATCGGTGGATGCGGGCGAGGCGGGCATGCGTCTCGATCGCTGGTTCAAGTCCCATTATCCTGGGCTCGGCTTTGGCCACCTTCAAAAGCTGCTGCGCTCCGGCCAGGTTCGCATCGATGGCAGCCGCGCCAAGGCCGACACACGCATTCAGCCCGGCCAGTCGATCCGCATTCCGCCGCTTGGCATTGACGAGAAGGGCACCGGCGGTCCGCTGACCGCGCGCACCATCCGTGGCCAGGATGACGGCGACCTTCTTGCCAAGATGCTGATCCATGAAGACGACAAGGTGTTCGTGTTCAACAAGCCCGCGGGTTTGGCGGTGCAGGGCGGATCGGGCGTGTCCCGTCACGTCGATGGCATGTTGGAAGCCTGGCGCAACAAGAAGGGCGAAAAGCCCCGCCTTGTTCATCGCCTCGACCGCGATACGTCCGGCGTCCTTGTTGTCGCGCGTTCTCGGCTCGCTGCGATGAAGCTGGCAGAGTCCTTCAAACACCGCGAAACGCAGAAGACCTACTGGTCCCTCGTCAAGGGCGTGCCGAAGCAGCGCGAAGGGCGTATCTCCTCATGGCTGGTGCGGGAAACGACGCCGGATGGCGACCGCATGCGCATCGCCAAACATGGTGAGAAGGGCGCCGACCACGCCATCTCCAATTACCGCATCGTCGAGCAGGCAGGTCAGCAATTGAGCTGGCTGGAGATGGAGCCCTACACCGGCCGCACCCACCAGTTGCGCGTGCATGCCGTGGAACTAGGCTGCCCGATCATCGGCGACCCCAAATATTTCGAGGCAGATCAGAACTGGGAGTTTCCGGGAGGGTTGCAGAACCGCTTACATCTGCATGCAAGGCGGATCGTCATCCCGCATCCAGATCGCGGCTCCATCGATGTAACAGCCGACATGCCACCGCATATGGTGCAAAGCTGGAACCTGCTCGGCTTCGACGAAGGAAGCGCAGCCGATTAGATGAATTGGGCTGCGGACCCTAAACGGCGCTGCCGTAGCTCTTGAAGCGAACACGGGCCTGCGCCACAACCAGCTTTCATAGCGGCGGCCACACGGGGTGGCGCTTAGCTCCTTTGGGAAGTCCGTACGATGGCAAAATCTGCCGGCCTCGACCGCATCCTCACGCTTGAACTCGTTCGCGTCACCGAGCGCGCCGCCGTGGCTGCCGCGCGTTTGCGCGGGCGCGGCGATGAGAAGGCTGCCGACCAGGCGGCGGTGGACGCCATGCGTTCCGAACTCAACCGCCTGCCGATCAACGGCACGGTGGTGATCGGCGAGGGCGAGCGCGACGAAGCGCCGATGCTTTATATCGGCGAGGAAGTCGGCACGAGGG